>DATGUT010000026.1:0-9843 GCA_035301185.1 Salinisphaeraceae bacterium | reverse complement strand
CCTTGCTGGCCAGCCGGCCGTGGCTGTATTCGGCCTTCAGCTGCTCGTACAGCACGCGCTCGTGCGCGGCGTGCATGTCCACCAGAACCAGGCCGTCGCTGTTTTGCGCCAGAATATAAATGCCATGCAACTGGCCGATGGCATACCCCAGGGCCGGCACGGCCTGCGAATCTGTCTCCGGCGGCGGCGCTGCAGCGCTTGGCGTCGGCATTTGAAAGCGATACGCCGCCTGCGCCTCGGCCATGTTCAACGGCATGGCCGCCTGCCGTGTCGCCGCGCCGGTTGCCGCAGGCGCCGCGCCCGACCAGCGGGGCGCGGGCTGGCCCTGCGTAGCCGGCGCTGCATTCGCCTTGTCGCCCGCAGCTACATGCTGGCGTACCGGCAGGCTGACCTGCTGCGCCTGGGCCGGCGTGGCGGCGGTGGCCCGCAGGCGCCGCGCGAGGCTGCGGAACACGAAGTCATGCACCAGGCGCGATTCGCGAAAGCGCACCTCGGCCTTGGTCGGATGGGCATTGACATCGACCTGCTGCGCCGGCAGCGCCAGGTACAGTACATAGGCCGGATGGCGCTGGTTGTGCAGCACATCGCGATAGGCCAGGCGCACGGCATGATTGAACAGCTTGTCGCGAATGGCGCGCCGATTGACGTAGCTGTACTGCAAATCCGCCTGGCTGCGGGAAAAACCGGGGGTCGCAATCCAGCCGGTCAGGCGCATGTCGGCGGCCTGCTCGTCGATCATCAGCGCATGCCGGTCAAACACTTCGCCACACAAACGGGCAACGCGGGCGCGATCTCCGGCGGCATCCGCGGCCGCCGGCAGGCGCCAGACTTCGCGCCCGTCGTGGCGCAGCAGAAAGGCCACGTCCGGGCGCGCCAGGGCCTGCTGCTCGGCCATTTTGCGGATATGGCGAAACTCGGTCGCCGGCGTGCGCAGGAACTTGCGCCGCGCCGGCACGCGCGCAAACAGCTCGCGCACCTCCACCCGCGTGCCGGCTGGCAGCGCGGCCGGACGCGGTGCCTCCCGGCTGCCGGCCTGCAGCGCATGGCCGTGCTCCGCATGCGCCGGGCGCGAGCTCAGGGTGGTGTCGGCGACCGAGGCGATGCTGGCCAGCGCCTCGCCGCGGAAACCGAGGCTGGCCACCGTCTCCAGCGCCGCCAGGCTGTCGATCTTGCTGGTGGCATGGCGCGCCAGCGCCAGCGGCAGTTCGTGCGCGGCAATGCCGCGGCCGTCGTCCTGCACCACGATGCGCCGCAGGCCGCCCTGTTCGACGTCGATGCTGATTTCCGTGGCGCCGGCATCGAGGCTGTTTTCCACCAGTTCCTTGACGATGGAAGCCGGGCGCTCGACCACCTCGCCTGCTGCGATCTGGCTGATGAGCCGGTCGTCCAGAACCGCTATGACCATGTTTGTATTAGGCTAAGGCTTATCATGATCCGCCTATGCTAACCCGAATGTCGAATGATGAAAGCACGCTCCGGCTGCAGCTGGCCTACCGTCCGCCCCTGGCCTGGCCGGAACTGATCAATTTTCTCTGCCAGCGCGGCGCCCCCTGCCTGGAGCAATGCGTCGACCAGCACTATGTGCGCACGATTGCCTGTGGCACGGCGCGCGGCTGGCTGGCAGTCACACCGGCGCACACCGAGGATGCCCTGCAGGTGACGGCGGCACCCGCCCTGGCCGCTGCCCTGCCACAACTGCGCCAGGATCTGCGCCGCCTGTTTGATCTGGACGCGAATACCAAAGACATCGCTGCCCATTTGCGCCAGGATCCGCGCCTGGCGCCACTGATTGCGCAGACGCCGGGCCTGCGCATCCCCGGCACCATGGCTGGCTTCGAACTGGCGCTGCGCGCCATCCTCGGCCAGCAAATCACGGTCAAGGCGGCGACGACCGTGTTCACCCGGTTTGCGGATTTCTTCGGCGCGCCGATCGCAACGCCTTATGCCGGCCTCAATCGGCTCACGCCGACAGCGGAGACCTTGGCCAACGCCAACCTGCAGCAGATCATCGACCGCGGCCTGCCGCGCCGCCGCGCCGAGACCATCCAGGGCCTGGCCACGGCCATAGCCGACGGCACCCTGCGCCTGGACGCAAGCCAACCCCCGGCCGACACGCGCGCCGCCCTGCAGGCCTTGCCGGGCATCGGCCCATGGACGGCGGCCTATATCAGTCTGCGCGCCCTCGGCGATGCGGATGCATTCCCGGCCAGTGATCTCGGCCTGCTGCGCCGCTTCGATCTTGCCAGCGCGCGTAAAATGGAAAGCGTAGCCGAACGTTGGCGGCCGTGGCGCGCCTACGCCGCCATGTATATCTGGCACAGCCACGGCGCCGGAGGTTGACCTAATGACCACTTATTACACCCACATCGACAGTCCGCTTGGGCCACTGCTGTGCACCAGTGACGGCCAGGCGCTGACCCGGCTGAGCATGAGCGCACAGCGCCATGCCGATGTGCCGCAGCCCGACTGGCAGCCCGCCGAGGCGCCATTTGTCGGCGTGCGCGCTCAACTGCAGGACTATTTCGCCGGCCGGCGGCAGGCATTCAGCTTGCCGCTTTCGCCTGCCGGCACCGCGTTCCAGCAGCAGGTGTGGCAGGCGCTGCAGCAGATCCCGTTTGGCCAGGTCAAAAGCTATGGCGGGCTGGCCAAGGATATCGGCCGCGCCGGGGCCGCGCGCGCCGTCGGCATGGCCAACGGCCGCAATCCGATCGCCATCATCATCCCCTGCCATCGCGTCATCGGCGCCGATGGCAGCCTGACCGGCTACGGCGGCGGCATGGAGCGCAAGCGCTGGCTGTTGACCCATGAAGGCTGGCTCGATGCCGAGCTGGCTCTATAACGCTTGACGATAAGCGACGCCTGCAGGCAGCGTAGCCCGTGTTACTGCAGCGCGACAACCTGTTCATGCTGCGCCGGTGGCGGAATCTGCAGTTCCTGCCCGGCACGGATCGCGGTGCTGCCCAGATTGTTGTGCTCCAGCAGGCGTTGCAGGCTGACCCGATATGACTGCGCAATACCCGACAAGGTCTCACCTGGCTTGACCTTGTGCACCTGGCCATTGGCAATCATGGTGCCGGGGCGATAACTGTCAAAATAGCCTTTTATGCCGCGCAGAATGGCCCGCGCCAGCTGAATCTGGTAATCGGCCTGCTGCAGCTCGCGCGCCTCTGCCGGATTGGTGACGAAGCCTGATTCCACCAGGATGGAGGGCATGTCCGGCGATTTCAGCACGACGAAGGCCGCCTGTTCGACCCCCGAGCGCAACAACGACGTGAAACCAGCGGCGTTGCGCAGCACCCGGCTGGCCACATCGAGGCTGGCTTCGATGGTGGCGCTCTGCGCCAGATCGAGCATGAATGACGCCAGTATCGGATCGCGGCTTTCCAGGCTGACGCCGCCGATGACCGGCGCCGCGTTCTCGCGCTCCGCCAACAGCCGCGCATGTTCGCTGGTGGCGCCGCCAAGCGACAGGGCAAATACCGAGACACCGCGCGGCTTGGGGCTGCGCGATGCGTTGGCGTGGATGGAGACGAACAGATCGGCCTCCGCCTCGCGCGCTATTTCCATGCGCTCGCGCAGGCCTACATAAACATCCGTGTTGCGCGTCATGATTGCGCGCATGTGCGGCTGCTCGTCGATCATGCTCGCCAGGCGCCGCGCAATGGACAGCACGACATGCTTTTCCATGACCCCGCCGACTCCGGAGGCACCCGGATCGCGGCCGCCATGCCCGGGGTCAATCGCCACTACGATGTCTCTCATTGGCGGCGCCGGCGTACGCGCAACCGGTTGCGACTCCACCGTTACGGCAGCATTGCCGTCGTCATCGACGCGCGCCAGCTGGCGACTGTTCTCGACCGAGAAGTCGTCCTTGGCTGCGACCGAATCACGCTCGGCCTGCGCCGCGTCTGCATACAGATCAATCACCAGCTTGTGCTTGTGCTCGTCCCCCGGCGTCAGCATATAGCTGTCGGGTTCGACCTCGCTTTGCACCAGATCCAGCACCAGTCGCAGGTCAGTGCCATTGCGAATGCCGCTGCGCAGACCGCTTACCAGGCCTTCGCCGGGCCATTCGATCGGCTGGCCGTTCGTCCTGACCGTGGCTGGCAAATCGACCACCAGCCGGGCCGGATCGGCCAGCATGAACAAATCCGGATCGAGGGAGTCCGATAATACGAGGACGACTCGCGTGCGTTCGCCGCTCGACGAGACCTGCACGTCTTCAAGCTGAGCACTGTACGCCCAAGCGACGCTGCAGAGGCCAATCAGCCCCAGGCCCAGCCAGCGCAAACCCGGACAGCGTACCCGCATCAATTTCAACCCTGAATCGCAGCAACGTGAGAATATGCAGCTGAATCCTACCGCGATGAATTCTCAAACACAACAGTTTTGTGAGCTAAAACAAGTTGTAAGACTTGACTATTGTTTAGATGCTTGAAATAAATGCGCTATCTTTCCAATTGCAACATACACGCAAAAGCTGAGCCACGACTGGATTCGGCATGCGCTGCCACGCTGCGCGCACCACGAACATAAGCAAGTTCAATGGTGACATCAAGTGCCGGCAAATGGCCCGCGCCGCGCTCCGGCCACTCGATCATGAACCAGTCGGTCTGCGCAGCGAGCTCACGCAGGCCGATGAATTCCAGCTCCTGCGGATCACTCAGGCGATACAAATCGAGGTGATGCAGATTGCGCCCGGCCACGGGATAACTCTCCAGCAGGGTATAGGTGGGCGACACCACGGGTCCATCATGGCCGAGCGCCGTGATCGTGGCCCGCGCCAATGTCGTCTTGCCGGCGCCGAGCTCGCCGGCCAGCGCAATGGTCAACCCTTGGTCGAGCTCTTGCAGGGCCAGCGCCAACCGCGCGCCAAATGCCTGCGTCGCCGCCGTGTTCGGCAACAACATCAGGGGTTGACCTCGCGCACCAGCTGCGCCAGCAAATCCGTGGCCAGCAGGCCGCGCTCACCCTGCGCCTCGGCCGCCAGGTCACCGGCACGCGCATGCAGCCAGACGCCAAGCACCGCCGCATCGTTCAAGGGCAGGCCCTGGGCCACGAGACCAGCTATGATCCCGGTCAGCAAATCACCCATGCCGCCGCTGGCCATGCCGGGATTGCCGGCTGTGCACAGCCACAAGTCGTCGCCAGCGGCGACCAGCGAACCCGCCCCCTTGAGCACGACCACGGCCTCATAGCGCCGCGCCAGTTCCTGCACGCTTGCGACCCGATCATGATTCACCGTGCTGGTTGTTGTTTGCAACAGGCGCGCCGCCTCGCCGGGATGCGGCGTCAGGATCCAATTGCCCTGTGATTTGCGCGCCTGCGGCCTGCATGCCAGCAGGTTCAAGGCATCGGCATCGACCACCAGTGGCAGCGTGCTGGCCATGGCCGTGGCGAACAAATGCTCAGCCCAGGCATCCGCGCCCAGACCCGGTCCCAGTGCCAGCACGCTGGCGGAATCCAGCAGCGGTTGCAGATCACTGTCCGCAGTGACGCCGCGGCACATCAGCTCCGGACGTGCCTGACTCATCGCCGCGGCATGATCCGCATGGCAGGCGACGCTGACCAGTCCGGCACCGCTGCGCAGGGCCGCTTCGGCGCTCATACGCACGGCGCCGCCCATGCCTTGGTTGCCGCCCACGCACAGCACATGACCCTGATCACCCTTGTGTGCATCAGCGGGTCGCGGCGGCAACAGCCGGGCCCGCAGGTTGTCGGTAATGCGCCGCGCCAGCGGCTTGGCATCGGCATACAGTGCCGGCGGCGCACCCAGATCGGCAAACAGCACCTGGCCACTGCAACCGGCACCGGCACCGGTGAACAGGCCCAGCTTGTGGCCGATGAAGGTCACGGTCGCATGCGCCCGCACCGCACTGCCCCAGGAACGCCCGGTGGTGGCATCGATGCCGGAAGGAATATCGATCGCAAGCACGCCCGCGCCGGCATCGCGGGCCGCATTGATGCACTCAATGGCCGCGGCGAACTCGCCTTCCACCGGGCGCCCCAGGCCGGTGCCGAACAGGCTGTCGACGATTATCTCGGCCACCAGCGGCGCGTCGGCAAAGCGCTCCACGACGCCGCCGGCAGCCGTAAACGCGGCACAGGCACTGGCGGCGTCACCCCGCAGGTGATCACGCGCGGTCAAGGTCAGCAATTGCACTTGGCAGCCGCTGGCCAACGCCTGGCGGCCCAGCAGATAGCCGTCGCCGCCGTTATTGCCCGGCCCACAGACGATGCATAATTGGCGTGCCTGCGGCCAGCGCTGTGTCAGCGCGTGCCAGGTGGCGGCCGCAGCGCGCTGCATCAGCTCAAAACCGGGTATGTCGAAATCATCGATCAGCCGCTGATCGAAGGCAGCCACCTGAGCGGCGCTGTAGATTTCCTCGTGGCTTGCCTTGCTGTAAGGGGACATTGCTGCTCCGGCGGCCCGTGGCCGCATGGTCGAAACCGGTCCCAGCCGAGTCTGAGGACGTGTCAACACAGCTTTAGTTTATACCACCGCGGCGCACCTGCTCGAGCAGGGCCTCTGTGGCAGCATCGTGGCTGGAGGAGCCGGGCGCAGTCAGTTCCTGCAGCAACTCGCCGGCCAACTCCTTGCCCAGCTCCACTCCCCACTGGTCGAAACTGTTGATGTCCCAGATCACGCCCTGCACGAACACCTTGTGTTCGTAAACCGCGAGCAGAGAGCCAAGATGCCAGGCATCCAGGCGTTGCAGCAACAGCGTTGTGCTGGGACGCCCGCCGGCAAAATGGCGTGCCGGCTCGACCTCCTGCCCCGGCTTCTGCTGGCGGCCCCAGAGCAGGGCCTCGGCCTGGGCCAGGCAATTGGCCACCCGCTGGCGTTCGCGCTCGCCCGCCAGCGCATCCGGCTGCGCAAGCGGCAGGATGAAATCAATGTCTGCCATGGTCCCGGCCTGATGCAGGGCCTGGAAATAGGCATGCTGGGCATTCGTGCCGACGCTGCCCCACACCATGGGCACGGTCGCCGTCTGCAGCGGCGCGCCGTGGCGAGCAACACCCTTGCCGTTGCTCTCCATCTCCAGCTGCTGCAGCCAGGCCGTGAAATGCGCCAGGCGCTCGGCATAGGGCACGACCACGTGGCCCGCAAGGCCAAGGAAGTTCCGGTTCCAGATGCCGATCAGGGCCAGGATGATGGGCAGGTTGCGCTCGGCAGGCGCATGCAGGAAATGCTGATCCGCGGCGTGCGCGCCAGCGAGCAATTGCTCGAACGCCTCCATGCCCAGCGCCAGCGCAATGCTCAGGCCGACTGCCGACCACAGCGAAAAGCGCCCGCCGACCCAATCCCCGAATTCGAACATGCGGCGAATGCCAAACTCGGCGACGGCAGCACGATTGGCGGACACGGCGATGAAATGGCGCGCCAGCGCGTGCTCGCCGGCCCCCGCCTGATGCAACCAGCGACGTGCGACGCGGGCATTGGCCAGCGTTTCCGCCGTGGTGAATGATTTGGACACGACGACGAACAAGGTGGTTTCTGGATCGAGCCGCGCCAGTGTGTCGTCCAAAGTCGCCGGATCGACATTGGCCACGAAATGCACGCGCGGGCCATGTCCCGGCTGCGCCAGCGCCCGGTACACCAGCCGCGGGCCAAGCTCGGAGCCGCCGATGCCGATATGCACGACATCGCTGATGGTCTTGCCGGTAAAGCCCTGCCACTGACCGCTGCGAACTTCCTGCACGCACGTGCGCATGGCAGCGAGCACGTTGTGCACCACGGCTGTGGTGAGGCCCTCGGCAATGACCGTGCGCGGCGCGCGCAGGGCCGTATGCCAGGCAGGCTGCTGTTCGGAGTCATTGACGACTGCGCCCGTAAAAAGTGCCGTGCGGCGCGCGGTCAGGCTCTGCTGCATGGCCAGTTGCTGCAAGGCGGCCATGACCTCCGCGGTCACGTGCTGGCGGGAATAATCCAGGTACAAGCCGACGTCGGCGCAGGAGAAGCGCGCAGCGCGCTCCACATCTGCAGCAAACAACTGCTGCAGCGGTTGCCCGGCAAGCCTCTGCGCCAGGTTTTGCAAATCTCGCCAGGCCGGCTGGGAAACTGGGCTCGTCATTTCAAGCCACCTCTAACTCATTGATATGGCTGTTGTCTGCGCGGCGCGAGCCGCTGCTGGATAGCCTGGGTCGCATGATTCGTCGCCATTGCCGAATACAAGCGCCCAGCATGTTTCAAGCCGGCAGCATCAGGCCCAGGTTGTCGATCAGCCGCGCGCGCCCCAAACGCCCGGCCGCGAGCACCCGCACAGCGCGCGTGTGCTCATCGGGCAGAGTCAATGCCGCGCTGCGAATGGCAAAATATTCGGCCGCGAAGCCAGCCTGCTGCAATTGCTGCAGTCCGGCCTGTTCCAGCGCGGCGAAATCACGCTCACCCTGGGCAAGGCGCTCGCCGCAGGCCTGCAGCGCGGCCGCCATGCGCGGTGCAATCCGGCGCTCGGTTGCACTCAGATACTGATTGCGCGAGGACAAGGCCAGACCATCCGCCTCGCGCACCGTGGGCACGCCGATCACCTCCACACTCATGCACAAATCGCGCACCATGCGCCGAATGACGACGAGTTGCTGATAATCCTTTTCGCCAAAAAATGCGCTGTCGGGGCGCACCAGGTTGAACAGCTTGGCCACCACGGTGGCGACACCAGCGAAATGCCCCGGCCGCTGCCGGCCGCACAGGATGTCGCCAAGCCGCTCGACGTGGATGGTGGTCAGCGAGTGGCCGCCATCAGGATACATTTCCGCGACGCCGGGCACGAACACGGCCGCCATGCCCTGCGCCTCCAAGGCCTGCAGATCATCCTGCAACGTGCGCGGATAACTGGCCAAATCCTCTTGCGGCCCGAATTGCAGCGGATTGACGAAAATGCTGGCCACGCCCAGATCGCACGCGCGCACGGCTGCAGCCGCCAGCGCACGGTGGCCGGCGTGCAGGTTGCCCATGGTCGGCACCAGACCGATGGACTCGCCCTGCGCCTGTTTGCGCCAGTCGCCCAGCTCGCGAATCGTGTGCAGCAACTCCATGGGCAATGTCCGGCCGCGGGAATCAGCTGAAGCTGTGCTCGGCGCGCGGGTAGGCCCCCGATTTGACTGCCGCCACGTAAGCGGCCACGGCGGCCTCGACATGATCTGCCTCAGCCATGAAATTCTTCACAAAGCGTGGCTTGACACCGGTGGCTATGCCGAGGATGTCATAAATGACCAGGATTTGACCGTCGGTGTCCGGGCCGGCGCCAATGCCGATGACCGGCACCTTCGCCGCCACCGTAATGGTCGCCGCCAGGCTTTTGGGCACGCACTCCAGCAGCAGCATGTCGGCGCCTGCCTCTTCGAGCAGGCGCGCCTCGCGCTGCAATTGCCTGGCCTGTGTGTCCGTGCGCCCCTGCACCTTGTAACCGCCCAGCTTGTGTACCTGTTGCGGCTGCAGGCCGATATGCGCACACACCGGTACGCCGTTGTCGCTCAAGTGCCGCACCGTATCGAGGTAGGCTTCGCCGCCCTCCAGCTTGACCATTTGCGCGCCGCCCTCCTGCATCAGTCGGCGGGCGCTGGCCAGCGCGTCACGGGGGCTGGCGAAGGACAGGAAGGGCAGATCGGCAATCAGCAGGGGGCGCTGCAGACCGGCGGCCACGATGCGGCTGTGATAAACCATGTCGGCCAGCGTCACCGGGATGGTGGAGCCCTCGCCCTGGATCACCATGCCGAGCGAATCGCCGACCAGCACCACTTCAATTCCGGCCCGTTCCTCGAGCGCGGCAAAGCTGGCGTCATAGGCCGTCAGGCAGGCGACTTTCTCGCCGGCGGCTTTCATGCGGGCAAGCTCGGCCAGCG
>DATGUT010000025.1:0-4383 GCA_035301185.1 Salinisphaeraceae bacterium | reverse complement strand
TTGCTCGCTGGTGGCGCGGCCGATGGCCTCTTTTTTGCATTGCCGACAATGGCCACTTCGAATGCCATGTATGCGCGGCTGGGCGCCTTGCACCGGCGCTTTTTCACACCTGAATCCGAGCCGTCCTGCGTGCTGGCCCATAGTGCGCGCGAGCTCAACGAAACATTCCGCGATGCCGTGGCCAGTGCGCCTGATTTTTCTGGGGATTATCCACATGGCGAGCCAAGCAACGCGGCCGCCTGCAACCGCTGGCTTGCGGATTCCCGCAAGAAGGCGCTGCTGGCCGATGTGGGGGTCGGCACGATTGATCAAGTGCTCATGGGTGTTTTGCCTTTTCGGCATCAATCACTGCGGCTGTTAGGTCTCGCCGGCAAGGTGCTCATCATTGACGAAGTGCATGCCTACGACATGTACATGCAGCGGCTGCTGGAAACGCTGCTCGAATACCATGCGGGGCAGGGCGGCAGCGCCATCGTGTTGACCGCGACGCTGGCGCAATCCATGCGCGCGGCATTGACCGCGGCTTGGCAGCGCGGCTGCCAGGCGCCCAAAGAAATACCGGAGCAAGAGGCCTTCCCACTGTTTACGGCCGTCTCGCCACAAGGTGTGTTGGCCGAGCAACCCTTGAGTTCCCCAAAAGCAGCAGAGCGTTCAGTTGCAATCGAATGGCTGGCGGGTGAAGAAACTGCGATTGAAACCATATTGGCTGCAGCCAACAGGGGCGAAGCCGTCGCCTGGGTGCGCAATACCGTGGACGATGCCATTCGTGCCTACGAGGCGATCCGCGAACAACTGTCCGAGCCGGATTGCTGCATGCTGTTTCATGCGCGCTTCGCCATGGTCGATCGACAACGCATCGAGCAGGCGGTCCTGGCGCGATTTGGCAAGCATTCGACCCGCGCGCAGCGGCGGGGATGCGTGCTGATTGCCACTCAGGTATTCCAGGAATCCCTGGATTGTGACGTGGATCGGCTGCTAAGTGACATCGCACCGATTGACGCCTTGATTCAGCGGGCCGGGCGCCTGCAGCGCCACGACCGCGGGCAGCGTGTTGCCGCGCCGACCTTGCATGTGCTGGCCCCGGCGTGGAATGAAGCACCGGACGCACAGTGGCTGCGCCGTTTCCTGCCCGGCAGCCATGCCGTTTATCAGGGTGCGGAACTATGTTGGCTCACGCAAAGAGTGCTGCGGGAAAAGGGTGGCATCCATCTGCCGCGCGATGCCCGCACGCTGATCGAGTCCGTTTATGGAGACGCGGCAGAAGATGCGCTGCCACAAGGCTTGCTGTCCGCGCGCAGCGAACGCCAAGGCCAAGCCATGGCCGCAGGCAGCATGGCCATGTTCAACGCTTTGGACCTGGCAGCAGGCTACGGCGGTCAGTTGGAGCGCTGGCAGCCGGAACAGGAAATCGGCACCCGCCTGAGCGATGAACCCAGCTGCAATGTCGTGCTGTTACGCGCTGCTGAATCCAGTCTCGAACTTTGGGCCGGGAACATTGACCACGCAGCCATGCTTAGCCAGGTTCGCCTGCGCGCAAGCCAGGCCGCCAAGCTGGCATCGTTATCCTCTACGCGAGAGGCTGAGTGGGAGTGGCTGCAGCAGCGCCACCGGTCGTTGGTGTTTGCCACGCCTTGGGTAGTTGCCGATGATCAAGCAAACCAGTACGACGCAACTTATGGTCTGAGATTGAGGAAATCCGAGAGCTGACTTGGGCGCTGACTTGGGGCCCGCCTTGTTTTGACATGCTGGCTGTTTCATATCAATATTTGGTATGGCGATTCATCGGGAAGCTCAATGGCACGCAATACCAGTATAAGCCTCGACGACCATTTCGAGAATTTTGTCGCGCACCAAGTGCAAAGCGGGCGCTACGCCTCGACCAGCGAAGTGATCCGCGCCGGCCTGCGCCTGCTGGAAGAAACGGCATCTAGGCAGGAAGCGTTGCGCCGGCTGTTGCAGGAAGGCGAGCAAAGCGGCCCGGCCGACTATAATTACGCTGATTTCATGGCTGAACTGGACGCCGACCGTCCGTGCAACCCTTCGACCTGACGCGCAAGGCGGAAATCAGATCTTCGCGAAATTGCGTTATACAGCGAAAAACGCTGGGGTATTGCACAGCGCAATGCCTATATCAAGCAATTCGATGACACTTTCCATTTGCTGGCCGCCACTCCCGCACTGGGGCAGCCTTGTAATGACATCCGGCATGGCTACCGAAAGTTTCCGCAAGGCAGCCATGTCATTTTCTACCGGCGTGGAAATGATACTATTATTGAAATCGTGCGTATTCTGCACAAAAGCATGGATGTAACCGCACGGTTCGAAGATGTCTGACTGACATCAGCCATGCAGGGGGGGAGCATGAATTTATTGCAGGAAAAATGGCTACAGGCTCGTAGCCGCACACAAGGCAGGGTGCGTATTGCACCGGCTGGGGTGACCGATCCCGATATCATTAACCTCGCCATGCCACGTGCCGACTTTCAGGGAGCGGCCTACCAATGGCTGCTTGGCCTTCTGCAAACGGCCTGTCCACCGGACAACCCGGCGGACTGGCTGGATTGGTACGAACAGCCGCCGAGTGAAAATACACTGGCCGAGGCATTTGCACCGTTTGTGTCGGCCTTTGAACTGGACGGCGACGGGCCACGCTTCATGCAGGATCTGGACCCGCTGGAAGAGGCAAGAATCGCGCCGGTATCGGGTTTGTTGATCGACGCACCCGGTGCCAATGGCATCAAGAACAACACCGATTTTTTCGTCAAGCGTGGTCAGGCGCAGCAGCTTTGCGCCGACTGTGCCGCGCTTGCCTTGTACACGATTCAGGCCAACGGGCCGGCCGGTGGCGCAGGCTTTCGCACCGGCCTGCGCGGTGGCGGGCCGTTGACTACGCTGATTCTGCCTGATGAGGCTAACAGTAGTCTGTGGCACAAGCTGTGGCTGAACGTGGTTCCAATGGACCGGCTGACACAAAAGGGCCAAACCTGCACCGCCGCCAGGGCGGATGACAGCCGTATTTTCCCGTGGCTGGCTCCAACACCCACCAGCGAGGCCAAGGGCAGCGAGCAATACCCGGAACAGTGGCACCCGCTGCATCCGTACTGGTCCATGCCGCGCCGTTTTCGTCTGCTGTTTGAAGACCAGGCTGCCTCTTGTGATGTTTGCGGCCGGGAGTCGGATAAAGTGGTCTGCCAGGTTCGGGCGAAGAACTATGGCATCAATTACGCAGGCCCGTGGCGGCATCCCCTAACGCCGTATCGCTACGACCCCAAAAAGCCGGACACGCCGCCGTGGTCAAAAAAGGGCCGCCCCGGCGACATCGACTACCGGCATTGGAGCGCTTTCGTCTTTCAGGATCATGACAGGGTGGGGGCCGAGCCGGCGGTGGTCGTGAAGGACTTTACCCAGAACAAATACGATTTCTACCGCGACGAAGCCGAAGATGGTCACACCAGTACTCACCCGTCCAAGCAGGTACGCTTGTGGGTGTTCGGTTTCGATCTGGACAACATGAAGGCACGCGGCTGGAAAGACACCCAAATGCCGTTACTGCCGGTGCCGGCTGAGCGCCTCGATGTGTTCCGCGAATGGGTGGGCGAGTTTCTGGATATTGTCCAGGCGACGGCGCGGGAAGTATCGGATCGCATCCGCCACGCCTGGTTCAAGGATCCGAAAAAGGTCCCCGGCGATACCAGCCATCTGACCGGCGCCTTCTTTGCCGCCACGCAAGCAGAGTTTTTCGACACCCTGCGCCGGTTGCGGGACGTGATCGACAACGAGGAAGCGGTCAATCATCCGCCTTCGGATGTCGCCCAAGACTGGTACGCCGCACTGCGCTCGGCCGCCTATCGGCTGTTCGACGAACAAACGCTCAGCGGTGCGGCCGATATGCGCCAGATGGAGCGCAGCGTGCGCCAGCGGCGCTGGCTGGCGATCTGGCTGGCCGGCGGTGGCAAGAAATCGAGAAAGCGCAATCCGGTCGCCACGTTTGCCGCCAAGGGCGGATTCGATCTGCATGAGCGTGAAACGCAAGACGAAGAGGAAAGAGCCCATGCCTGAAGCTGAAGCCATCGCAAAAACACATGAAGTCGACACAAGTCCATGGGCAGCAGAATTGCGCCGCTGTGCGCTGCTGCGCAATCGTCCCAAAGTCGCCGGCGCCATCCGGTACTGGTGGCAGTTATTGGCACTGACACCAGCCGAAGCGCAGCAACAGGGCCTGCCCCGGCCGTGGTCGCCGGGCCTGCGCGCCACATTGCGGCGCTGCGACTCGCCCGAGGCCGTGGTTCTCACCGAAGGTTTTCGCCGCCTGTAGCAGCCAATAAAGCAGCAGGCAACTGACGACGGGGCCGGCGCACCGCGCATCGTCGACTGGGCCTGCGT
>DATGUT010000024.1:0-6616 GCA_035301185.1 Salinisphaeraceae bacterium | reverse complement strand
CAATTGCCGCATTAGTGGCGAAGCCATGAGTTAGGTTTGACTCTCTGAAAAATTTATCGGTATGTAATTACATGGCCAGGAGCATGGCTTGGCTGAATAACACTATTAATTATGGTAATTAGTCGTTTAAACAGCGCTTGGCTATTACACTGGAATTTGATTCAGCCTCATGTTTGGCAAAAAACAGCAGAAGCCGCGTCCAGGCAGCTGTGCATTGTGGCTGTCGATCAGCTGCTTCTGCTGGGCCGCCTGCAGGCAAGCCATGTTGACACCCGCCGGGCAACACAATACATTCGAGCGACTTGCAACTGATCTTGAATAAGAAGGCGTGACGGCAATCCAAAAGCCAGTCTCATGCAAGACACTTGATCGGTTTTTAACCTGTCGGGAGCCGCTCCCAGACAAGGTTCTACAAATGCGGTGCCAATGGAGATTTTGATGAAAGGAATCAGATTAACGAAAATTGCCTTGCTTGCCCTGGGGTTGTTGCTGGTGATGCCGGCCACGATTGCCGCCGATGACACGGATGCGACGATGACCATTGGCATCGGCATCACGCTCGATACGCTGGATCCGGCGCAGCAGACCACGACCACGGTGATGAATGTCCTCGACTACGAGCTGCAGACGCTGCTCACTCTGGACCAGGATGGCCAGCTGCAGCCGCAACTGGCCGAATCATGGTCTTGGTCGGAGGATGGCGAGACGCTGACCCTGAAACTGCGCGAAGGAGTGAAGTTCCACGACGGCACACCGTTCGATGCCGAGGCAGTGAAGTTCAGCCTTGGGCGCCTCATCAGCGATGATGTGAAGGTGCCGATCGGCATCGCATTCCAGGTGATAGAAAGCATTGAGGCGGTGGATGCGCATACGGTGCGCCTGAACCTCAGGAATCCGCAGCCTAATCTATTGCCCAATCTGGCCTTTACCGTGGCCGCCATGCTGTCGCCCGCGTCGGTGGATGCCGAAGGCAATTCCTATACCAACATGACTCAACCGGTGGGAACCGGGCCGTACCAGCTGGTCAGGCGCCAGCAGGGCAGCCAGCTGGTATTCGAGCGGGTTGATGATTACTGGGGCGAGCCGCCTTATTACAGCCGGGTCGTATTCAAGATCGTGCCAGAAAGCAACGCGCTTGAAGCCGGCCTGCTTTCCGGCCAGCTCGATCTGATCATGAATCCGCCAGTCAGTGACCTGCAGTCGCTGTCTCAGCAGGATGGCATTACCGTGCTCAAGGCGCCCAGCAACCGTTCCATCTTTGTCGCCTTCGTCACCAACAAGCCACCGTTCGACGATAAAAAAGTGCGCCAGGCCATCAACTATGCAGTGGACAAGGAGGCGATCATCAAGAACGTGCTGTTTAGCGCCGTGGACCGGATGGACTCGCCGTTTGCGGCGCTGCTGCCCGGCTATTGCGAAGTGGGCGGCTATGACTATGATCCGAACAAGGCCAAGGAGCTGCTGGCTGAGGCCGGTGTCGAAAGTGTCAGCATCACCATGGGCGCCCCGCGTGGACGCTACACCCAGGATTACCAGGCCGCCCAGGCCATTGCCAGCTATCTGCGCAAGGTGGATGTGGACGTCAAGGTGGAGACCATGGACTGGGCCTCCTACATCTCCCTGATCGGCAGCACGGAAAACACGCTGAACTCGTACATGCTCGGCTGGGCGCCGCCGGCAATGGATGCACCGACCCAACTGCTGATGCTGACCGAGGAAGGCTGGCCGCCGAAGGGCCTGAACGGCACGTTCTACAGCGATCCGGAAGTGGAAGAGCTTTTTGCCAAGGCCCGGCGCGAGCTGGATGCGGCCAAGCGCGACGAGATGTACTGCGAAATTCAAAAGAAACTCTGGGATGACGCGCCGTGGCTGTGGCTGTGGAGCCAGAACCTGATCCTGGCCTATAACAGCGACATCGAAGGCATTTCCTACCAGCCCAACGAGAAATTCATGACGATTTATGCGCATCCGAAATAACGGTTGAGCGAGGCGCACATCGTGACCGGTTCTTGCGGTTGCACGGTTGCCGCCGTAATTGAAGAGATGCGATGAGCGGTTTTCTGGCTTACGTGTTGCGCCGCCTGCTGGCAGCCTTCATCACGCTGTTGGGGGTGATCGCGGTGCTCGTGTTCACCTTTCAGGTGTTGCCCGGCAACCCGGCGCGCGTCATCGCCGGGCCGCTGGCCAGCGCCGAACAGGTGGAGAAGATCCACAAGTCCATGGGCCTGGATCGGCCCGTGGTGGTGCAGTATTGGCGCTATCTGGAGCAGGTCGCCCGCGGCAATCTGGGCACCTCAGCGCGCACCGGCAACAGCGTGTGGTCCGAGATCGCGAGCCGCCTGCCATACACGCTTGCGCTGGCGATCCTGGGTACGCTGCTGGGCGTGATTTTCGGCATCCCGCTGGGGATACTGGCGGCCACGAACAAGGATCGATGGCCCGATATGCTGGGTTCGATGATCGGCGTCATGGGCATCTCCATGCCGGTGTACTGGACTGGCATCCTGCTGATCGTTTTCTTCGGCGTCATGCTCAAGCTGCTGCCGGTGAGCGGCGCGGACACGCTCGCCAGTTACGTGCTGCCGTCGGTGACGCTGGGCGTGTTCTCGATGGCCATCGTCTCGCGCATGACCCGCTCGACCATGCTGGAAACCCTGGATCAGGACTATATCCGCACGGTGCGCGGCAAAGGTGTGCGTGAAATCGTCGCCGTGCGTCACGCCCTGCACAACGCCTTCATCCCGATTCTGACCGTCATCAGCCTGCAGTTCGGCACCGTGCTCGGCGGCGCCGTGTTGACCGAGACGATCTTTTCCTGGCCGGGCATCGGCCGTCTGCTGATCACCTCGATCCAAGCGCGGGACTTCCCGATGGTCGAGGGTATCGTGCTGGTGTTCGCGGCCATGTTCATCCTCGTCAACCTGGTCACCGATCTCCTGTACACGGTGATCGATCCACGCGTGAAGCTGTATCAATGAATCCGCCCGATGAATCCAGACAGCCACAGGCCAGCGTCGCAGCCGGCAACGGTGGCGGCATGGGTATGGCACATGATGCCGGCGCGCCGATCCGCTCAGCCGGCCTGGTGCGCCGCTTTGCCAACAACAAGGCCGCCGTGGTCGGCCTGGTCATTCTCGGTGTGTTCGTTTTCCTGGCCGTCGCCGCGCCTTTGCTGACTGGCTACGATCCAACCAATCAGGATTTGTCGCAGGCATTTCTGCCGCCTTCCTGGCAACATTGGCTGGGCACCGACAACCTGGGCCGCGATGTTTTTGCCCGCATCATGTACGGCGGGCGCTATACCCTGATGATCGGCGTCATCGCGGTCGGCATCGCGACTCTGATCGGCGTGCCAATCGGCCTGGCTTCCGGCTATTATGGCGGCGCCACGGACATGGTGATCCAGCGCGGCGCCGATATCCTGCTGTCGTTCAACCCGTTCCTGCTGGCGCTGATCCTGGTGGCGGCACTGGGCATTGGCCTGCAAAGCGTGACCATTGCCGCCGGCATTGGCGTGCTGCCGCAATTCGTGCGCATAGCCCGCGCCGAGGCCCTGTCCATCCGCGAGACGGATTACGTGGCGGCGGCGGTCAACTTCGGCGAGCGCTCCGCCATCATCCTGTGGCGCCACGTACTGCCCAACTCGCTCACCCCGATCATCGTCTATGCGACGCTCAACATCGGCACGACCATCCTGATTGCCGCCGGGCTCGGCTTCCTCGGGCTCGGTGTGCAGCCGCCGACGCCGGAATGGGGCTCCATGCTCGGCGAGGCCCGCACCTATATCTTCCATGCGCCGTTTCTGATGACGTTCCCGGGGCTGGCCATCTTCCTGGCCGTGTTCAGCTTCAATCTGCTCGGCGACGGCCTGCGCGACGCGCTGGACCCGAATCTGCGGGATTGAACATGAGCAAACCGTTGCTGGCAATCCGTGATCTGGCCGTGCGCTTTCCCACCCGCAGCGAGACCGTGCAGGCCGTGGATGGGGTCAACCTCGAAGTTTATCCCGGCGAAACGGTCGGCATCGTCGGCGAGTCCGGTTCGGGCAAGAGCGTGACCGTGCTGTCGGCGCTGCGCCTGCTGCCAACCACCGCCCGGGTCGAGATCTCGGGCCAGGCCTTGTTCCAGGGGCGCGATCTGCTGCAGGCCTCGAAACGCGAGCTGCGCCGGGTACGCGGCCGCCACATCGCCCTGATTCCGCAGGATCCGATGACCTGCCTGGACCCGGTGGTGCGCGTCGGCAAGCAGTTGCGCGAGGCACTGTGCACGCATGCCGCGCTGAGTCGTGCGGCCGCACGCAGGCGCGCCATCGAGCTGCTCGAGACCGTCGGCATGCCCGAGCCGGAGCAGCGTTATAGTCAGTATCCGTATGAATTCTCCGGTGGCATGCGCCAGCGCGCCATGATTGCCATGGGCATAGCCAACAGCCCCGAGCTGTTGATTGCCGACGAGCCGACCACGGCGCTGGATGTCACCATCCAGGCACAGATCATGGATGTGCTGCGCGCGGCGCAACGTGACACCCAGGCCGGCCTGGCGCTGATCACGCACGACCTGGGTCTGATCGCGGAAATGGCCGACCGCGTGGTGGTCATGTACGCCGGGCGCGTGGTGGAAACCGGCGATGTACACACGATCTTCCGGGCGCCGCGCCACCCCTACACCTACGGCCTGCTGGCCAGCCTGCCGCAGACCACCGGCAGCAAGCAGCAACTGCGCCAGATTCCCGGCAATCCGCCGGATCTGAGCAACGTGCCGCCAGGCTGTCCGTTTCATCCACGCTGCGCGCTCAGCCGCGGCCGTGCGATCTGCCGCAGCGAACGCCCGGAATTGCTGCCGGTCGATGGCGCAGGGCATCGTTCCGCTTGCCATTTTGCCGCCGAAATGGCCACACATGCGCAACAGCCGGCGGCAGAGCAGTCTTCATGAGCGCGGCGAACACGCAACAGGGCGAGCCGCTTCTGCGCGTGCGCGGGCTGGTCAAGCATTTCCCGATCACCGGCGGCCTGCTGCGCACCCAGATTGGCGCCGTGCGCGGCGTGGATGGCGTGGATTTGGATCTGCACGCCGGCGAGACGCTCGGTGTGGTTGGCGAATCGGGCTGTGGCAAGACCACGCTCGGGCGCACGATCGTGCGGCTGCTGGATCCCACCGGCGGCAGCATAGAATTCAAGGGCCGGGACATTACCGCGCTGACGCGCAATCAGCTGCGCCCGTTGCGCCGCGACATGCAGTTCATGTTTCAGAATCCATTTGCTTCGCTCGATCCACGCATGACGGTGCAGAACCTGATTGCCGAGCCGCTGCGCGTGCATGGCCGCTACGGGCGCGCACAAGGCCGGCGCCGCGTCGGCGAGTTGATGGAAATCGTCGGCCTCAGGCGCGAGTATGGCAAGCGCTATCCGCATGAGTTTTCCGGCGGCCAGCGCCAGCGCATCAGCATTGCACGGGCGCTGGCGCTGAATCCGGAGCTGCTGGTGCTGGATGAGCCGGTGTCGGCGCTGGATGTCTCCATCCAGGCTCAGGTGATCAACCTGCTGCGGCGCATCCAGGACGAATTCAGCCTCGCCTATCTGTTCATCTCACATGACCTGACCGTGGTGCGCCACATCTCCGATCGCATCGCCGTCATGTACCTGGGCAAGATCGTCGAGACTGGCAGCGCCGCGCAGGTGTACGACGAACCCAGCCATCCCTACACCCAGGCGCTGCTCTCGGCGGCACCCACGCCGAATCCGGATGCGCGCGAGCAGCGCAAACGCATCGTGCTCGCCGGCGATGTGCCAAGCCCGGTCAATCCGCCCTCGGGCTGCCGCTTTCGCACCCGCTGCTGGAAGGCGCAGGCGATTTGCGCCGAGCAGGAGCCGGCGCTGGTCGAGCGCGGGCAAGGTCATCCCGTGGCCTGTCATTTTGCCGCAGCCGACCCCACGGTCGCCTTGCCGGATGTGCCTCTGCTCGGTGATATCGAACCGGCCGACAGGGAATAGGGCGCCGGCGGAACAGGCTCAGGCTGCCAGTTCGCGCTGCACCAGGCTCGCCCAGTAGGCGGCGCCGGTGGTGAGAATGTCGTCGTTGAAGTCGTAACAGGGATTGTGCAGCGGCGCGCTGTCGACGCCGTTGCCGAGCCAGACATAGGCTCCCGGCCGCGCCTGCAGCATGAAGGCAAAATCCTCGGCGCCCATGCTCGGGCTCATATCGCGCTTGACGTTGTCCGCGCCGACCAGCGCAGCGGCCGCGCCGGCGGCATATTCCGTTTCCTCGGCATGATTGACCGTCACCGGATAACTGTAGCGATAGTCGGTCTCGATGCGGGTGTTCGTGGCCGCGCCAATGCCGACGCCGATCTCGTTGAAAATGCCTTCGATCGAGTCACGCACCCCGGCGCGCAGCGCGCGCACCGTGCCCTTGATGACCACTTCGTCGGGAATGACGTTGTAGGCGCTGCCGCCATGCACCTGAGTGACGCTGATAACCAGTGCGTCGCTTGCGGAAAAACGCCGGCTCGGCACCGCCTGCAATGCCGCCAGCAACTGCGAGACGGCGACGAATGGATCGTGGCCGAGATCGGGCATGGCCGCATGGCAGCCGGCGCCGGAGACGGTGATCTTGAAGAAAT
>DATGUT010000023.1:0-5348 GCA_035301185.1 Salinisphaeraceae bacterium | reverse complement strand
GACTCCTGGTTTTTCCTCACCGAGCAGCGCGTTGGCGCCGAGCTGTCGCTGATCAGCGCGCAGCAGACGGCGCTCACCCGCGAACGCCTGGTCGAGGCCATCGGCAGCCACGCCGTATTCACGGCTGCGCGCGACTACCGGCGTGCGGTCGACGAGCGCCTGTTCGGGCTGGGCGCGGAGCGCTACCGCGCCTTGGTCGACACCCTCATCCAGCTGCGCCAGCCGCAGCTGTCGAAACAGCCGAACGAAGACAATTTGTCGGATGCGCTGTCGCAGGCCTTGCCGCCGCTCGAGCGCGTGTTGCTGGAGGATGTCGCCGATGCCATGACCCAGCTCGACGAATACCGCGACGAGCTGGAGGATTACGCGGCCATGCAGCAGGCGGTGGCGCAGTTCAACCAGACCTACGGCCAATATGCGCGCATCCTCGCCCGTCGACG
This sequence comes from Salinisphaeraceae bacterium, assembly GCA_035301185.1. Lineage (GTDB taxonomy): Bacteria > Pseudomonadota > Gammaproteobacteria > Nevskiales > Salinisphaeraceae > DATGUT01. Next base: position 4,908 of record DATGUT010000023.1, on the reverse strand, counting down.
CGCGCGTTGGCTGCGCCAGGCGCAGACCGCATTCGACAACGCCAGTGGCGAGGCGCGAACGGCACAGGAGGCATTCACGGCGGCGCAGCAGGCGGTGGCGACGCGCCAGGCCGAACTGGATGAGCTCGGTGCCCGCTTGAGCGCAGCCGACGGCCAGCTTGAGGCGCTCAAGGACAGCCCTGAGATGCGCAGCGCGCGCGAGCTGCAGCGCCTGCAGGGCGACACGGAGCGCGCGCGCCGCGATGCGGATATTGCCGGCGCCGATCAGGCGCGTGCCGCGCAGCGCCACGAACAGGAGCAGGCCGCGGCTGCGCGTCGAGCTGCCGCCAGTGCCGCCGCGCGCGACGCGCTGGCCGCAACCATGGACCAGCTCGAAGAAACGGCGCAGGCCGCTGGTGTGGCCGCGGCCCATCAGCAAAGCTGGGGTGCGGACAAGACGCCGGATGCCATTGGCCAGTTGGCGCCGGCTGCCCGCGTCGCCATCCGGCAGCAGCAGGAACAACTGGCCGCCCAGCGCAACGCCCAGCTTCTGCACATCCGCAAACGCATGGATGCCGCCGACGCGGCGCAGCAGGCGCACCAGCAGGCAAGCGGTGAGCGCGATGCCCGCTTTGCCGACAGCGAAGACGCGGAAGCGGCCGTGCACGAGGCGCAGCAGGCACAGCAAACAGCAGCAGTGGCCTATACCGCGGCCTGGCGCAGTTTCATCGACCGGGCCAGCACGCATTTGACGGCCGACTGGCCGGATGCCGAAGAAACACTGGCCGACTGGGTGCTGAGCCTGGCCGGCCCGGCGCCGCTGGATACGGTGCTCGAGCAGGCTGAGCGCGCGCAGCGTGCGGCTTGGGTCGAAGAGGACGGCGCGCTGCACCAGCAGGAACTCGCCTGGCAACAGGAGCTGGAGCCGCTCCGTGCAGAACAGGCACAGCTGGCTGCGGGTCGCCAGCCGCAGCCGCCGGTGCCGTTCACGCGTACGGCGCCGCGCGCCGAGCGCCCCGGCGCACCGCTGTGGCAGGTGCTGGATTTCCACGACCAGGTTGGCGCCGCCGAGCGCGCCGGCATCGAAGCCGCGTTGCAGGCAAGCGGTGTGCTTGATGCCTGGGTGACGCCGGCCGGCGAGCTGCTGGATCCGGCCACGCAAGACGCGTGGCTGATCGAGCGCCCGCCGCAAACACGACATTTGGGTGCGGTGCTGCGCGTGGCCATCGACACGGATGATGCCAGCGCCCGCGCGCTCAGCGCCGAGCACGTCACGGCGCTGCTGGCCAGCATTGCGCTCGGCGAGGAGCCCGCGGCCGAATTCTGGATCGCGGCGGACGGCCGCTACCGCATCGGCCCGAACCAGGGTGCCTGGGCCAAGCCTGAGGCCGAATATATCGGCTTTGCCACCCGCGAGGCGGCGCGGCGCCGGCGCTTGCAGGAGCTGGAGGCCGCCATCAAAACGGCCACGGCGCATGTGCATGAGCTGGCACACAAGCGCCAACAGCTGGCGCGCCAACATGCGGCGCTGGACGCGCTGCTGCGCGAGCGTCCGAGCGCGGACGAGCTGCGCCGGGCGCATGCCATGCAAAGCGCTGCCGAGCGCAATGCCAGTGCCATGCGCGCACGCCTGGCCGCTGCGGAAACGGCGCTGGAGCAGGCTCGCAACAGTTGGCAGCGGGCATGTGAAGAGCTGGAGTTCGACGCCCAGGATACGCACCTGCCGACCGCGCGCGCGGCATTGGATCATGTGGCCGGCCAGCTGGATGAGTACCGCCACGGCATTGTCACCACCGCCGCCGCGGTGCGCGAGCACGCGCAAGCGTTGGCGGAACAGGCCGAGCAGGCAACACGCCTGCAAACGGCGAACGCCGAGCTGGAGCAGGTTGGCGCCCGGGCGCGCCAGCAGCAGCAATACGCCACGAAAATCGAGGCCCGTTATCAGGAACTGAAAGCCGTGGCCGGCGCCAGTGCCGAGGAAGTGCTGGCACGGCTGGCGGCGCTGGAGACCCAGCAACGCGAATTGCAGCAAGCGCAAGAGCTGGCGCAAGAGCAGTTCGTGGCTGCACGTGAACAGCTCGGCGCCGCGCGCCAGCACGCGCACGACAGCGAGGCACGGCGCCTGGAACAGGAGCAGGCCCGCAGCGCCGCGATTGCGCAGTTCCAGGCATTTGCCCAAACTGGCCTGCTGAGTGCGGCCGTGCCCGAGCTTGAGCTGCCGGCACTTGATTTGGCCTGGACCATCGACCCGGCATTGACGGCGGCGCGCGGCGCGGAGCAGGCCCTGGCGGATGTGGCCGACACGGACGCTGATTGGAAGCGGGTGCAGGATCGTATCGGCAGCGAGTTCAACGAGCTGAATCGCGCCATGTCGGCGCGCGGCCATGCCAGCTCCGGCGAGCCGACCGACCATGGTTATATCGTGCTGGTGACCTTCAACCAGCGCCACGAGCCGCCGCATCGCTTGCAGGCGCTGCTGGAGGCGGAAATTGTCGAGCGTCGCAGCCTGCTCACGGCGAAGGAGCGCGAGATCATCGAAAATCACCTGCAGGCCGAGGTTGCGGCCCAGCTGCAGCAACTCATGCGCGCCGCTGACGAGCGCGTGCAGCGCATCAATGCCGAGCTGGCCCAGCGCCCGACCTCCACCGGCGTCAAGTTCAAGCTTGCCTGGCTGGCGCGCGAGGACGCCGACAGCGTGCAGCTGGACAATCTGGCTGCCGTGCGCAAGCGGTTGCTGCACAAGGTCGCTGACGCCTGGACGCCGCAGGATCGGGCGGCCGTGGGCGAGTTCCTGCAGGCGCGCATCCAGGCCGAACGCGAGCGCGACGACGGCGCGCCGCGCATCGACCAGCTGGCCCGTGCGCTCGATTACCGGGCCTGGCATCGCTTCCGCGTGCGCCGCTGGCAGGATGGCCAGTGGCGGCCGTTGTCGGGGCCGGCCTCCAGCGGCGAACGCGCGCTGGGCCTGACCGTGCCATTGTTCGCGGCCGCTTCCAGCCATTACGAGAGTGCCGCACCGCAGGCACCGCGACTGGTGCTGCTGGATGAGGCATTCGCCGGTGTCGACGATGCCGCCCGCGCGCATTGCATGGACCTGATTCGCGAGTTCGATCTCGACTTCGTCATGACCAGCGAGCGCGAATGGGGCTGCTATGCCGAGTTGCCCGGTGTCTCCATCTGCCATCTGATCCGCCGCGAGGGTGTGGACGCCGTGTTCGTGTCGCGCTGGCGCTGGAATGGCAGGACACGCCGCGCCGCGCCTGAGCCGCGCCACGCGCTGGAGCAGGCTGCCGCGCAGGTCGATGCACGGGCCGATGTCGACGCGCTTTGACCAGGCACGACTGGCACGGCTGCTCGGCGGCGCGGATCTGGCCGCGCTGCGCCAACGTCTGCGCCGGCGCTACACGCGCGCCGCAACACCGGAGGATGGCTTTACCCTGAGCCGGTTGAGCCCGGCCGAGCGCGACGCGCTGGCGGGTTTGCTGGGCCGTGCGCGCCGGGCTGCAAGCTCCATGCGCCTGTCACATGCGGCGCTCGACGACGCCTTGCGCCAGGCCGGGCTGGCGCCGGATTTGCGCCGGGCGTTGGAGTGCCTGGATGGGCCGATCATCGATCATGCAGCGCGGCGCGAGCGCGTGCAGCGAGACTGGCAGCGGCTGTTCGCCGGGCTGCCGCCCGGCGCCCTGGCCGAAGTCTTGGCGGAGCCGGCCGTGCAGGGCCTGGTCAAGCGCCTCGCCCGGCGTGATCTGCGTCGCGGCGAAGCGCTGTTGGCGCAGGCACAGCAAGTGCTCGCGCGGCTGCCGGCGCCCGGCATCAGCCGCAGCCGGCTCGCCGCCGGCGTGCTCGGCGATGCGCATGGGCTCGACGCCGGGCAGCCGCTGGCCACGCTGCTGCGGCGCGTGCTCGACCCCGGCCAGGAACTGCCGCGCCAGCGCGATGTCTGGGCCAGCCAGGGGGTTTTGGTCAGCGAGCTGGCCAAGCCCGTGGTCGCGCTCAATCTGCAGACCGCCGGCGATTCACCCGTCGAGCACCTGTTGGCCATTGCCCGCACAGCCGGCGAGCCGCTGCATTTGTCGCTGCGCCAACTTTTGCGCCGGCCGCCGCAGTGGCAGCCGCAGCAGCAGGTTTATGTCTGTGAAAACCCGGATGTCGTCGCCGCCGCCGCGCAGCAGCTCGGCGCCGGCTGTCCGCCCATGATCAGCATCGACGGCCAGCTCTCGGCCGCGCCACGCACGCTGCTTGACCAGCTGCATGCGGCCGGCTGCCAGATCCATTATCACGGCGATTTCGACTGGCCCGGCATTACCATCGGCAACGGCATCATGCAGCGTTACGGCGCCGCGCCCTGGCGCTTTTCGGCAGTGGATTACGCGCCCGTGCAAGGCGCCGAGCTGCGTGGCACGCCGGTTGCCGCCAGCTGGGATGCGGCCTTGGCGGCAAAAATGCAGGCCGCAGGCCTGGCCGTGCACGAGGAAGCCTGTCTGTCGATCCTGTTGCAGGATCTGGGGCGATTACAGGGCAGCCCGCCATAAGCGGGCGCTGCTGCGACTGCGCGCAGCACGAAAAGATTGGCAAGCAAGCCATTCTGCGCCAGGCCGTGGGGCAGCCGCCGTCACAGCTTGTAGCGGTAAATCTCAGCCAGCTGATCGGGGCTGTCGATGCTGACGCCAAGATCGTTGACCTTGCCGTCATGCAGGCCGTAGCACCAGCCGTGGATGGCCAGTGCCTGTTGCTGGCTCCAGGCTTTTTGCACGATGGTGGTGTGGCACAGGTTCTCCACCTGCTGCATCACATTGAGTTCGCACAGACGGTTGACCATGGTTTCATGTGCCTGGATTGCAGCGAGTTCCTGCCGGTGCTGGTGGTAAATGTCCTTGATGTCCAGCAGCCAGTTGTCGATCAGGCCGTGTTCGGAAGGCTCCAGCGCCG
>DATGUT010000022.1:0-2658 GCA_035301185.1 Salinisphaeraceae bacterium | reverse complement strand
TGAGCAGTGCAGGCAGGAAAAACACGACCGTGAGCAGAAATGCCACCGCTGACACAACCACGCGGGCATTGATGCGACCGCGCTCGATCAACCAGTCCGCGAGGCTGCCGGAAACAAGCACGCCGATGATGGCGCCGGTGCCCAGCCCCACCGACAACGTGGTCGCCGCGACCTGGCCAAGCGCAAAGCGATTGCGCATGAAGACAATGCCGAAGGTGAGCAAGGCACCGAAAAAGAGGTAGCCCAGGGCCGAGGCACTGATCAATACGATATTTGTACGAATCGACAGAATGTAATGCACCGCATGGCGCCAGCCCATGGTCGCCGGATCCCGGCGCAGGACCAGTTCGGCATGCGGCCGCACACCAAACTCGGCGACGTAGGCTTCCACTTCGTCTTCTGCGCTGCCGTTATCTGCTGCCCGCGCCTCCTGCCCCGGTACGTGGCCTTCGCCTGCAGCCGGGGCGGCAGCGGCTGGTATTTGGCTTTGGCCACCACGCGCCGGCTCCGGCAACAGCCGCCACAGCAATGGCGCCAGCACCAGGCTCAGCGCCGCCAGCGCCCAGAACGAGGCACGCCAGGAAATCATGACGGCGATGTTGCCGGCGATGAGATAGCCGATGGCAACTCCGGCCAGCTCTCCGGCCAGGATATAACCCCAGATGCGCGCGCGTTCGCCAGGCTGAAAATAGTCACCAATCAATGAGGCAGTCACCGGTATGGCAACAGCGATCAGGGCACCCAGGACCAGCCGGGTCAGCAGCAACATGAGATACGACGAGGCGGCACCGCTTATGGCCATGAGCACGGCCCAGCTCAAAACCCCGCCTGCAAGTATGACGATGCGGTTGACTCGGTCGGCGAGTGCGCCAAATGGCAGCGTGGCCAGTGCAGTAACCAACGTGGGCACTGCAATCAGCAGGGCCAGCTGCAGATTACCGATGTTCATGCCCTGCTTAAGAGTAACGGCAATGGCACCAATCATGGCCTTGTCTGCGCTGTCGAGCGCCAGCGTGCAGGCGAGCAAGACAATCACGCGCAGGCGTGCGCCGCCACCAGCAAATGCGGCCGCAGGCTGTTCAACCTTGCGTTGAAACCAGTCCTGCAGCTGGATCTTGGCCGCATGGGAGCGCCGTTCATTCATGCCATTACCACTGCATGAACGGAACGCGCACGAGCCTTCCTGCGCCTGCATATCCGATTGCGGCCAAGCCATGCGGGGCTGTGTAGTTGCTTGCTCGTGCTCATGAGTCTGGCCGCCGCCAGCACAACATGCTGGTTTAGGGCCACTCCCCTTGCGCGGCCGTTTTGTGGTCGCTGAACGGGCAGGACCTCGCATGTCGCGTCCGGCCGGCCTCCAGCCAGGCATCCACATTCCGCCGCAGCAGGCCGCTCACGATTGCGGCCCCGTCCATACAGTCGAAGGTCACGCGCATCCCAATCTCCGCCTATATCGTGGCCACCGAGCCGGCATCGACCCGGTAATTGGCGCCGTTGACGAAGCTGGCGCGCTCCGAACACAGGAAGGCAATGACAGCGGCAACCTCTTCCGGCTCGCCGCGCCGACCGAGTTCCATGAACGGGCGCTCCGTGGCCAGAAAATGCTGAATCGCCTCGTCCCGATCCGTGCCGCGGGCTTCGGCCAGCTGGTCCATCATCTGGTCGGTCATCGGCGTGGCAATGAAGGCCGGCGACACCGTGTTCACCAGCAGCCCTTCCTTGGCATAGCTGCGCGACAGGCCGCGCGCCAGCGCCAGCACGCCAGCCTTGGCGGCACAATAAGGCAAATCGTCGGCATAAGGCTGCACCGCATCCTCCGAGGACACGAACACCAGTCGGCCCCAGCCGCCGCTGCGCAGATCAGGGAGAAAAGCCTGCAGCACGCGCACCTGACCCAGCAGGTTCACGTCCAGCGTTTGCTGCCAGCCATCTTCGTCGATTTCATGAAACTGTCCTTCGGGGCCATGAATGCCAGCCGTCTGCACCAGGATGTCGATCGCGCCCACGGCGTCGGTCACGCTGGTCTGCAGCGCCTGCACCGAATCGCTGCTGCTGATGTCGGCGGCAAACGCATGCAACTGGCCTTCTTTCGCGTCGAGACTGTCTGCCGCCGCCTGCATCTTTTCCTGATCGTGGCCGGTCATGACCACTGTCACCCCTGCCGCCAGCAGTTCCTGCGTCGTGGCATAGCCAATGCCCGAACTCGCGCCAGTAACCAGCGCCTTGCGCCCTGCGATTCTCAAATCCATGCAATAACACTCGTGACAATGCCTTCCATGAGCGTAGTTGCAGCATGAAGGTACAGAAAGACGGCTGTTCCCGTATTCAGCCTAGGGCAAGCACCAGCCCCAATTCCCCAACTTAACCGGCGCTGCATTGTCGTTTCATTATTGCGAACCAGGCTCAGGAATGATCATCGTTTGGCAGCAACGCTTAGGGCGTGTTCACAATCAGCACGCCGGCGCGCCGGCGGCCATTTTTTTGCAGGACAAGGCGCAGCGAGCGTACGTTAGTCATTCTACCGTAGCGAGCTGCAACGCAGGATTGCGGAAAAATGGCCCCGTCCCGAAGGGTTGCGCCCAAAATCGCGCCATCCTGTGTTGCGTGGCTTGGTCGTAGGAGTGCTACGACCGGCGCCACGCGCCTTGTCTGGCACAA
>DATGUT010000021.1:0-2673 GCA_035301185.1 Salinisphaeraceae bacterium | reverse complement strand
CCGCCGGACTGCCCTGCCTGCGAATGAGTACTGCTGTTCATGCTCGGCAACTATAGCATTCAAGCGGCGCCATTCCGATCATCGGCGCCCCTCATCCGACGCGCTCGGCGCTATGCGGGCGCTGTCAGGCATCGCCGGCGGTTTCATGCCAGCGCCCCACGCCGCTGTCGTCGACGTGCCGCAGGTGGTCGCAAACGCGCGCTCGACCGAGCATGAGTGCCGGCGCGATCTCGGCCAGCGGCACCAGCACGAATGCACGCCGGGCGGCACGCGGATGCGGCAGTCGCAGGCGCGGTTGGCGCAATTGCAGATCGTCATAGGCCAGCAGATCCAGATCCAGCGTGCGTGGGCCCCAGCGCACGTCGCGCACGCGCCCGTGCCGTGCCTCGATGTCCTGCAGGATATCGAGCAGCGCGAGCGGCGTCATACTGCAGAGGATCGCGGCGCAGGCATTGCAGTAATCGGGCTGCTCCGGCGGGCCACCGACCGGCGTCGTGCGATAAAGCTCTGACACGGCAAGCAGCGCGATGCCTGGCGCAAGTGCCAATTCCTGCAGTGCCTGGCACACCTGTTGCGCAGGTTGTGCCAGGTTGCTGCCCAGGCCCAGCCAGGCGACATGCCGATCATGCGGCGCCGAATTATTCATGCGCTTTGGCTGCGCGCGAGCCGCGTCTCCTGCGCTTGCCGCCACGCCGGCCGCGCCGCTTGCGTGATTTCTTCTGTGGCGCCGGCGGCTCCGACTGCTCCTGGATGTCGGTCCACCACTGCGCCAGTTCCGGATCGACTTCGCCCGTCTCGGCGCGCAGCAGCAGGAAATCATAGGCTGCGCGAAAGCGCGGGTGCGCCATCAGCCGCCGGGGTTGCTTGCCACGGCGCTTGTGGAAGCGCGGCTGCAACTGCCAGATTTCGCGCATGGGAGTGGCGAAGCGTTTCGGAATCGACACATATTGGATCTGGCGCCCCACCACCTGGCGCTGGGCGCTGGCCAGGGCCAGTGCCGGCGGCTTGTCCTGCTCGGCCTCGAGCGCCAGCGCCCGCGCCCGCACGGGCGGCCACAGCAGAGCGGCAAAAATGAATGCCGGTGTCACTGGCCGCCCCTCGACGATGCGCTGGGCGGTATTGGTGATGGCCTTTTCGATCAGCGCTTCACGTGCCGCGCCATCGGGGCCGTCCAGCACGGTCGTGGTTTGGGCAAACAGCGGTGCCAGCAGGCTGCGCGCGCGCAGCATCGCGTACACGCGCGACGCCGCGGAACTCATGAGCAGCTTCAGCACTTCGTCGAACAGACGCGCCGCCGGCACTTCGGCCAACAAGCCAGTCAGCGCAGCGGTCGGTTCGCTGGCCTCATCTATGGTCAAATCCAGCTTGGCGGCAATGCGCACGGCGCGCAGCATGCGCACCGGATCCTCGCGATAGCGCACCTCTGGCGTGCCGATCAGGCGCAGGCGGCGTTCGGCGATGTCCTGCAGGCCGCCGACATAGTCATAAACACAGCCATCGGCGATATCGTAGTACAAGCCGTTGATGGCGAAATCGCGCCGGCGCGCATCCTGTTCAATGTCGCCATACACATTGTCGCGCAAAACGCGGCCGTTGCTGTCGAGTAGTCGCGTATCCCGGCCGCAGCTGTGCGGATCGGCGCGAAATGTCGACACCTCGATGATTTCGCGCCCGTCACGCACATGCACGATGCGAAAACGGCGCCCGATTGGGCGGGCGCGGCGAAACAGTGCGCATACCTGCTCCGGCTCGGCATCGGTTGCGACGTCAAAATCCTTGGGCTGCACTCCAAGCAACAGATCGCGTACCGCGCCGCCCACCAGACAGGCGCGGTAGCCGGCGTCATGCAGGCCATCCAGCACGCGGCAGGCCGCCACACTGAGATGGTTTCGTTCGATACCATGATCGGCAGCAGAAATAATGTGCGCGTCGGGAATGATGAACCTCGGAACCAGCAGGGCAATACGCCCAAAGCGCGTATTCTACAGCTAAACGAGCAATTTATCGTTGCAGGCTGCTAATCTACGCCGGCGCCAGCGCCAATTCGGCAACTGCTCCCTGCACCACAGCAATCGTTTTTACCGCAACACGCCATCATGCCCTTGTCGCCCTATCCCGCCAACCTGCCCCGCCGTCTTGCCGCGGCCTGCTACGACCTGCTGCTGGTAGTCGGGCTGTGGTTCGTGGCGGTGTTTGCGCTGCTGCCGTTCAACGCGGGCCATGCCATCGATGGCAGCAGCCCATTGTTTCGGCTGTATCTTTTCATCGTGCCCTATCTGTTCTTTTCCTGGTTCTGGACGCGCAGCGGGCAGACGCTCGGCATGCGTGCCTGGCGCCTGCAGCTGCGCAACGAGAATGGCTTGGCAGTGAGCTGGTATCAGGCCTTGCTGCGCTATGTCAGCGCTTGGGTGGCATGGCTGTCGATCATCGGCATCCTGTGGGCGCTCGTCGACGCGCGCAAGCGCTGCTGGCAGGACATTGTCAGCCGCACGGAAGTGGTTACGCTGCCAAAGCAGGTATAGCGATGGCTGCTAGGGCGTGTTCACAATCAGCACGCCGGCGCGCCGGCGGCCATTTTTTTGCAAGACAAGGCGCAGCGAGCGTACGGTAGTCACTCTACCGTAGCGAGCTGCAACGCAGGATTGCGGAAAAATGGCCCCGGCCCGAAGGGTT
>DATGUT010000020.1:0-2654 GCA_035301185.1 Salinisphaeraceae bacterium | reverse complement strand
GTCGCCGAATACCTGTACGTGGAAATGCTGCAGGCGGGCTACACCTCGGTGGTCGAGTTCCAGTATCTGCATCATGACCAGGATGGCCGCGCCCACGCGGATCCGGCCGAGAACTCCACTCGCCTGCTGGCGGCCGCCGAAAATGCCGGCCTGGCCATGACCCTGGCGCCCGTGCTGTACAGCTACAGCGGCTTTGGCGCGCAGCCGCCGGCAGAAGGCCAGCGCCGCTTCATTCATGACACCGACGCTTATCTCGAACTCTGGCAGACATTGCGCGCGCGCCTGGCCGGGCAGGCACGGCAGCGGCTCGCGCTGTGTTTTCACTCATTACGCGCAGTCAGCCCGAAACAGATCGAGCCGGTGCTGGCCCTGGACGCGGACGTGCCGGTGCACATACACATTGCGGAACAGCAGCGCGAAGTCGACGACTGCCTCGCCTGGAGCGGCCAGCGTCCGGTGGCATGGCTGTACGACAATGCACCGGTGGATGCACGCTGGTGTCTGATCCACGCCACCCACATCATGCCGGCAGAAGTGCAGAAAATCGCTTCGAGCGGCGCCGTCGCCGGGCTGTGCCCGACCACCGAAGCCAATCTTGGCGACGGCATTTTCCCGGCCACGGATTATATCGCCGCCGGTGGCCGGCTCGGCATCGGCTCGGACAGCCACATCAGCGTCAGCGTGGCGGAAGAGCTGCGCTGGCTGGAATACGCCCAGCGTCTGATCAGCCAGCATCGCAACCGGCTGGCCACTGCCGACATGCCATCCGTCGGACGCTTCCTGTATGAACAGACGCTCGCCGGCGGCGCCCAGGCGCTTGGCCAGCCAGTGGGCCGCATCGAGGCGGGGGCCTGCGCCGATCTGGTGGTGCTCGACGGCGACAATCCGTTCGTCGCTGCCACCCCGCCGGCGCAATTGCTGGATCGCTGGCTGTTCGCCCTCGGCGACAAACCGGTGCGCGATGTCTATGTCAACGGCCGGCAGGTGGTGGCAGATGGGCAACATGCGCGCGCCACGGAATTCGCCGACAAGTTCCGCCGGGCCCTGCAAGAGCTGGCGTAGCCGGCACGTCGGAGGAATTGCAGGGCGGCGATCAACCAGGCCGAAAAAACCTGGCGCCGTCCCGTTCGTTTGAACGGTGTTTTCCGTGGCCGGATCTTCTACAGTGAGTTGATCATGTGCCGGCCTGCGGCACACTAAGGGGCAGTGCACGCAAGCAAGCGCGCGAAGTGTGCTTAGCATGCAGCTTGAAACCTGGGCAGCGGGCTCCGGCAGAGGGGGGAACAGTCATGAACCATCTTGCCCGCATCGTTCTGCTGCCGATCTGTCTTGTTTTGGCAGGCGTCGTGCATGCAAAAACAGCCAGCGGCTGGTTGACAACCGACTGGGAGGTTTTTTGCACGACTGCCGCCGAAAATGAGCTGTCCACCGCTGAGTGTGACGATTTGCAGTTTGCCGCAGCAGACGATGGCCCACATGCCACACCGGCGTCGCGTGTACGCGAGGATCTGGAAGCCATGAGCGCCTGGTTGAAGGGTCTTGGTTTCAGCGGCCCAAAAGTGCCTTCCGCCACGGACAGCGGCACAACCTACTACCAGGCCTGGCTAGGCACGGACACGGACCACGCCACTGGAACCGCCTGGTATGACGGTTCCAACCTATTCGTCAAGCCCGGCTATTTCTTTGCCATGGGCGAGAACGAAGCCGCCGCTGCAGAAGGTGTCTTTCGCATTGGCGCGCCGGCGCATGAGTTGTTCCACGCCATCCAGATGACGGATGCTGCGGCAATCACCCTGGCTCCGAAATATGCCTGGATCACGGAAGGCATGGCGCAATCCGTTTTGTATGAGTGGCTGCACAAGGCAGGCATTGCCGGGGCGGATTTCAAATACCCCAGTCGTGAACATCGCCACTACGACATCCCATTGCACAAGCCGCACTGTGGCGTGATCAACGGCGAGAGACAGCTGGGTTGCTATGCCACCCATTGTTTCTGGACCTGGATCGGCCGGCACATCGGTTCGCGCAATAACATCCAATACTTTCAAGGGCTGCTCAAGCAGGATTTAAGCGCCGACTACGGCCTGCCGGGCGTTGATGCCGGCCTGCGGCAATTCGATCCGGAGGGACTTTACAACCTGTTCCCTGAGTTCATTGCCAAATTTGCCAACGACAGCCACTATTTCGAAGACGTCGAGCAGCAGCAACTGGCCTACAATCCTGAACAGGAAACCAGCGCAACGGCGCAGGCGCGGGTCGAACCGATGGCGGCCCATGCCCTTCGAGTCGAGGTGCCCATTCCTGCCAATGAGGCGGCCGACCTCAAGGTCGAGTTGACCGGAGAACACGAGGATCTGCACCTGATCGTCGATGACAGGCGCAAGGACCGGGGAGTCACGGAACGCAACGTATTTCGCACCACGCTGCCCGCAGGGCGCCATGAGCTGTTCATCCGTGTCGTCAATGTTGCGCGCGCTGCCGCGCATACGCAGACGCAGGATTTACAACTGGAGTTCTCGCTCAGCCCGAGGCCGACCTGCACATTCCAGGCGCAGGTGGACTGGCGTGGAAACTCCATGACAGTCAAGGGCAGCGCCGGCCTGTATGCAGACGAGCTCAGCCTGTACAGCGACGATTGGCGCCTGATAGTCGAT
>DATGUT010000019.1:0-3348 GCA_035301185.1 Salinisphaeraceae bacterium | reverse complement strand
CAAAACAAGCTTCCTCAACACTTCGTAGTCCCCCAGTTGATGTTCGAATCAAGAATTTACGACAGCCTGATTTTGTTTACTTATATATTTGCGACTGGTTATTATATTTTTGCGCCACACATCTGTAAAAATGATGCCTTTTGCCACCTTTATTGGATGGCAGGCCTGCCGCCGGGCGTCGTAGCCAGCATCTGTATGTAAGTTGTGTGGAATTGGAGGGCCACTGCGCTGATGGCCACAGAACAATAGTTTATTCGCCTGCAGAAATGACCTGTTCTGGACGAAGAGCACTGGGTGGCGGATCACCCCATGCAGAAGATGGTGCCGACGGCCGGATTCGAACCGGCACAGCTTGCGCCACTGCCCCCTCAAGACAGCGTGTCTACCAATTCCACCACGTCGGCAAGTTGGACTTGTTTTGTATCAATCGGTTTACTTGCAATTGACATGCGCCATATTTTAGCGCTCTTGCGGATTTTCGCCAATGGCATGGGGATAACCTTCATAGGCGTAATGCCTAGTCGGGTATCTCCGCAGTCACCCCCTGATCTTTCTCTTCCTTGTCTGCCGTGGAAGATTCACCGGCGGCGGGCTGATTCTCTGCCGTCGCCCCCTTGTTCTCATCAGCGGACTTCGCTTCATCGGCTGTTATATCTCCTTCCTGCGGCATTTGCATCATCGTAGCCGGCTGCTCCAGTTGGTCGATCACGCTGTCGCTGCCAGTGGCGGGCTGGCCGCCCACCAGATATGCCAAGGCAAGAGACACGATAATGAACAAGGTAGCCAATGCAGCCGTTGCATGACTGAGGAAATTGGCGGATCCTTGGGCACCGAATACGGTGCCGGAAGCACCGCTGCCGAAAGCGGCGCCTGCGTCCGCACCCTTGCCGTGCTGGACGAGGATGAGCCCGATCAACACAAGTGCGGTAATTACCTGGACGAAAATTAGGATCGTGTAGATCATATGTAGATGTTTGCGAGGGTTGTCGCGCGAACAGCTATGCGGCCGCGCGCGCAATGTCCATGAATGATGTTGCCTGCAGTGAAGCGCCGCCGACCAATGCTCCGTCTATGTCCTGTTCGACAAACAACGCCGCCGCATTCTCGGGTTTCACGCTGCCGCCATAGAGAAGGCGTATCGATCGGGCTAGTTTAACATCCTTGGCCGCAATTTGCGCACGCATGAAGGCGTGCATGGCCTGTGCCTGATCAGGCGTGGCTGAATGGCCTGTACCGATCGCCCAGACTGGCTCATAGGCGATAACGAGACGCGCCAGGGTTTCCGCATCATTGTCATGGAGAACCATCTGCAATTGCTGCTGCAGGACCTGTTCTGCCGTGCCGGCTTTGCGTTCGGCCAAGGTCTCGCCGACACACAAAATAGGCTGCAGACCGGCGGCAATCGCGGCGCCGACCTTGCGCGCTATAAGGGCATCACCTTCGCCGTGATGAATGCGACGCTCCGAGTGGCCAACGATGACGTGACTGCAGCCGACATCGGCCAGCATGGCACCATTGATTTCGCCCGTATATGCGCCCTCTGCCACTTCGCCGGCGAGATCCTGCCCGCCGACGGCGAACGGCGTGCCGGCAAGCCCGACGGCGAGGCGCGCCAAATGAGTAAACGGTGCACAGACAAGCAGTTCGACTCCGCTCGGCGGCGCTTCAGCATCAACTTGTGCAATAAATTGATCAACCTGCTGGCAACTGCCATGCATCTTCCAATTACCGGCAACCAATGGAATTCTGTTCATCATGACCTGGCTTGCAGTTGGGCTGGCTTATGCCTGCGCTTGATACGAGTCAGCGACCTGGCCGACTGTTTCGGCAAGCAGGTGCGCGCTTTGTTCCACCGCCGTCGCATCCATGCCTTCCACCATCACGCGCAGCAAGGGTTCGGTACCCGAGGGGCGTAACAGGATGCGCGCATCAGTGCCAAGAATATCCTGCTGCCGGCGTATCGCGCTGACCACGGCTTGATCGGCCATAAGGCGAGTCGCGCTGCTGCGATCGACACGCACGTTGATCAGTGACTGCGGGCATTTCTCGACCGGCTCGACCAACGCGCTCAGGCTGGCGTCGTTTCGCTTCATGGCTGCGAGTACCTGCAAGGCGGAAACGATGCCGTCGCCGGTGCTGGCTCGATCCAGGCACAGGATGTGCCCGGACGACTCGCCACCGATATTGGCGCCGCTGGCCACCAGGCGCTCAAACACGTAGCGATCGCCGACCCGGGCGCGCTCGAAGGACAAATCATTGGCCTTGAGTGCCAGCTCCAAACCCAGGTTGCTCATCTGAGTGCCGACCACCGGCAAGGTGAGCTGGCTCTGTTTGTGGCGATCCATGGCAATGGCATAAAGCAATTGATCGCCATCGACAAGCCCACCGGCATGATCGACCATGATGCAGCGATCGCCATCGCCATCCAGTGCAATGCCAACGTCGGCCTGCTTGGCCACGACTGCTTCGCGCAATCGCTCGGGAGCGGTGGAGCCACAGCCGTCGTTGATATTCAAGCCATTGGGCTCGGCGCCAATCAGACTGACCTCGGCGCCAAGCTCGCGAAAGACCTTGCCGGCCACGTTGTAGGCGGCGCCATGCGCACAGTCGAGCACGATGGAAAATCCCTTGAGAGCACCATTGCCAGGCAGTCTGAACGTGGACTTGCAAAATTCGATGTAGCGGCCATCCGCGCTGTCGATGCGCTCTGCACGGCCGAGCGCATGCGAATCAACACATACCAGCGGCTGCTCCAGCATGGCCTCGATTTCCGCCTCGACCTCGTCGGCAAGCTTTTGTCCGTGCAGAGAGAAAAACTTGACGCCGTTATCGCTGAATGGATTATGTGAGGCACTGATCACAACACCGGCAGCCGAGCGGAAGGTGCGCGCCAGATAGGCAATGCCCGGTGTCGGCAATGGGCCGACCAGGAGCACATCCACGCCGGCGGCGGCAAAACCGGACTCCAGCGCCGATTCCAGCATGTACCCGGACAAACGCGTGTCCTTGCCGATCAGCACATGCGGGCGTTCCGCGCCTGCCGTTGCCTCCTGCGCCTGGCGGCGCGCAAACACACGTCCGGCCGCCCAGCCAAGGCGCAAGGCAAATTCCGGCGTCATCGGCCATTCGCCCACCGTGCCGCGGATACCATCAGTACCAAAATATTTATCGGCCAAAGCGCAACTCCCTGTCAGTTCAATCCCTTAAGAGGCTGCTGAAAAACTCCGAAAATTTTCTTGATTGGTTAGAAACTGATCTAGCGCAAGTCCTAGACTCAATAAGTTACAGTCAATTCGAAGCACCTTGTTTCTATCCACACCTCGGATCAATTAGTTTTTCAGCACCTCC
>DATGUT010000018.1:0-2828 GCA_035301185.1 Salinisphaeraceae bacterium | reverse complement strand
GCTCGTACACTTGTGCGGCGTGCCGCGCGCGGCTTCGGCTCCGACAACAGGGCGGCCCGCGCCCGCTGCATCGTCGCCGAGGCCGAAATCGCACTGGCTGCACGCGATCTGACCTGGCGGCCGCAGGCGCTGGACACGGCGCGGACGACGCTGGAAGCGCACCATGACTGGATCAATGCCGCTCACGCCCGGTTGCTTGCCGCCCGGCGCCTGCTGTTGATCGGTCATGTGGACGAAGCCGAACAGATTCTGGATGCGCTTGACGCCACCGCCCTGGCGCCCGCGCATCAAGCCATTCGCGAACTGGCGGCGGCTGGTATCGCGATGCGACGAATCCGCGCCAGGATGGCCCGCGCCGCACTGACGCGAGCGGCGCAGGCCGCAACGCGAGCCGGGATTCCGGCGCTTGTGGCAGAAGTGGACCATGCGTTTCGCGTGCTGGACACGCCTGCCGCACGGCTGATCGCCGGTGGCAGGCAACAGCCTGTGCTGCTTGAAGAAGTCGAAACCATTCTCGCATCAACGGCGTTAATCGTGGATGCCTGCCGGTACGTCGTGCAGGCCGAACACACACAAGTTCGTCTGGCTGGACGCCCGCTGCTGCTGACGCTCGCACAGGCACTGGCCGAAGCTTGGCCCGATGACGTGCCGCGAGAGGCGTTGATCCGACGGGCCTTCTGCGCCAAAGCCGTCAACGAATCGCATCGCGCCCGCCTGCGAGTCGAAATCGGTCGGCTGCGCGCCGAACTCCGGCCGCTGGCGGGCGTGAACGCCACTGACCAGGGCTTTGTGCTGGCGCCGCGTCACGCGCGCGAGGTGGTCGTGCTGGCCCACCCAGTGGCAGAAAAACACGCGGCCGTGCTCGCCCTGCTCGCCGACGGTGAAACCTGGTCGAGTTCCGCGCTCGCGCTGGCCCTCGGTGTCAGCCAGCGCACCGTGCAGCGGGCACTCGAAACGCTGGCCGAGGCCGGCAAGGTGGACTCGTTCGGCCGCGGCCGGGCCAGGCGCTGGATCACTTCGCCGGTGCCCGGATTCACGACAACCTTGTTACTCCCCGCCCCGCCCCTATAGCTGTCAGGATGATTCTGCAACACACCACACCACATGGTCAGGATCATGAAACAAGCAAACATTGAAATCGTCGGCGAGTATGGCCCCTTCCCCGGTATTGACCGCGTCCACGGGCTCACCTGCGACGGCCGCAGGATCTGGTTCGCAACCGACGGCAAACTGGTCGCCCTCGACCCTGCAAGCGGCGATCTGCTCGACTCGATCGACACCGCCGCCGATGCGGGCACGGCCTTCGATGGTAAGCACCTGTTTCAGATGGCCGGCGCCAGCATCCACAAGATCGATCCGAACACCGGCCAGGTGCTGGTCACGATCCCGGCTCCGGCGGGCGAAGGCTGCAACTCGGGGCTGGCCTGGGCCGAAGGCTCGCTCTGGGTCGGGCAATACAACGAGCGCAAGATCCATCAGGTCGATCCCGATACCGGGGCGATCATGCGCACCATCGAATCCAACCGCTTCGTCACCGGTGTCACCTGGGCCGGCGACGAACTCTGGCATGCCACCTGGGATGGCGACGACAACGAACTGCGCCGCCTGGATCCGGCAACGGGCGACGTGCTGGAATCCCTCAACTTGCCGCACGGTGTGGGCGTGTCCGGCCTCGAGTACGATGGCAACGATCAGTTCTTTTGTGGACGCGGCGCCAGCGGCAAGGTAAGCGTCGTGCGCCGGCCCGACCGGGGCGTAGCAACCGACAGCGACAACGCGTAAACACACCTTGCAGCACAAGCTACTTTTTGGAGCGTCGCTGCGCCTGCACCAATCTGCCCGTAAAGGACGGAGCTGCGGTCGGCCGGGATGTTGTGTCAGGCAGTCAATATTCCGATCGCCCCTGTCGATTTTGCCGCGCGCCGTTCGACTACTGGAGGAAAGCGGCGCATTTGGCCGCGCTACCAGGAGCAGGACATGAAACTCAACCCCTACTTCAATTTCAACGGTTGCTGCGAAGCAGCATTCAAGTTCTACGCGCGGCATCTGGGCGCGGAGATCACGGCCTTGATGACATTCAACGACGGCCCGCCGGAAGCCGCCGAGCAGGTCCCGGCCGAATGGCGCGACAAGATCATGCACGCCAGCCTGGCCATCGACGGCCACGAACTCATGGGTACGGACGGCATGTGTGGCGGCGAAGTGTCCGATACCGGCATCAGCGGCGCGCATGTTGTCCTCCATGCCACTGAAGCAGTAGAAGCCGAACGCATTTTCGCCGTGCTGTCGGAGGACGGCCGCGTGGAAATGCCCATGGAGCAGACCTTCTTCGCCCGCCGCTTCGGCATGGCGGTCGACCGCTTCGGCGCGCCCTGGATGGTGTTGTGCGAATAAACGCCTCGAACACGGGTCAAACCGAGGAGACTGACATGCGATTCATGATGCTGATGATCCCCAAAGGCTACGAAAGCGCGGCCGCTGATGTGGTGCCGAATGCCGCTGACGTGGCGGTTATGATGCGATACAACCGCGAGCTGCAGGACGCCGGCGTGCTGCTGTCGGGAAACGGCCTGCATCCGCCGTCGACGGGCGCGCGCGTGTCCTTTGCCGGCGGTCGTCCGCTGGTGACCGACGGGCCATTCGCGCAGACCACGGAAACGGTGGGCGGCTACTGGCTGATTGATGTGGCGTCCAGGGACGACGCGATCGGCTGGGCCAAACGCTGCCCGGCCGGCGACAACGAGATCATCGAAGTGCGCCGGGTCCAGGAAATGGCCGATTTCCCGGCCGACGTGCAGGCAGCAGCCGCCGGCTTTGCCGACATGCAA
>DATGUT010000017.1:0-3960 GCA_035301185.1 Salinisphaeraceae bacterium | reverse complement strand
CCCGATCACGAGCATGGTGGCGGTGCCGCGGGTTTATGAGCGCCTGTATCAGGAATTGCACCGCAGTCTGGCCCGACGCACGCGCCTGGAGCGGCGCCTGGTTGCCTTGACCATTCGCCTGGGGAATGCCGTGTTTGAACGCCGCCAGGGCCGGGCCCGCTGGCAGGCGCAGCAATTGCTGTGGCCGCTGTTGCACGCGATCGTGGCCCGGCGTTATCTGCGCATCCTCGACGCCTCGCTCGAATATGCCGTTTGCGCCGGCGCCTCGCTGCCGCGCCCGGTCGCGCGCACCCTGATCGGGCTGGGGCTGCCGCTGCTGCAGGGCTATGGCCTGACCGAGGCGGGGCCGGTGGTCAGCCTCAATCGCATCGATGACAACGACCCGAACAGCGTCGGGCGCGTGCTGGACGGTGTGGAAACCCGGGTCGATACCGATGGCGAGTTGCTGGTTCGCAGCCCCGGTGTGATGTCGGGCTATTGGCATGATCCCCAAGCCACGGCCGCAGTCATTGACGAGGCCGGTTGGCTGGCCACCGGCGACAAGGTCAGCCGGCTCGACCAGCAGCATTTGTATCTGACCGGGCGCATCAAGGAGGTCATCGCCCTTGCCACCGGCGACAAGGCTTCGCCGCGGCCGCTGGAAGAAACGCTGCGCGGCGACACCCTGGTGGACAACGCCATCGTGGTGGGCGAGGCGCGACCATCCCTGGCTGCGGTCGTCAGCTGCGCACCGGAACTGCTGGCGCCGGTGATGCAGCGTCTGGGCCTTACCATTGATGAGCCGGCGGACCTGGCCAGCGTGCGCCTGGAGAACTTCTACTTGCAGCGCTTCGATGCCTTGCTGGCGGAGTTTCCAGCCCATGCGCGCATTCGTCGGGTCGCCGTCACCACCGATGCCTGGACGCGTGCCAACGGCCTGCTCGATGCGTACGGGCGCGTGCGCCGCCGCGCCGTCGCCAGACGCTATACTGGTGAGATTGCGCGCTTGTTCGGGCAGCGCGCCGGCAGCGAGAAAACCGACGCCTCGCAAAATACCAATCTGGGCTGACATGACTGCATTCCTTGGCATCCTGGCACTCATCGCCTCCTATCTGCTCGGCTCCTTGTCCGGCGGCCTGCTGCTTGGGCGCCTGTTCGGCCAGCAGGACCTGCGCGCCAGCGGCAGCGGCAATCCCGGCGCCACCAACGCCCTGCGCGCGGGCGGCAAGGGCTATGGCGCTGCAGTGCTGATTTTCGACCTGCTCAAGGGGGTTGTTGCCGCGGGCGTTATCCCGCTGGTCATCGTCGGCGCCGGGCCGGCCTGGGCCTTTCTGTGCGGCGCCGCAGCGGTGCTCGGCCATGTTTATCCGCTTTACTACGGCTTTCGCGGCGGCAAAGGCGCGGCCACGCTGATCGGCGTGTTGCTGGTCTTGCTGCCGGCCGCTCTTGGCATTGCCGTGCTGGTCTGGCTGGCGGTGCTGGTCGCCACCGGCTTCGTTGGGCTGGCGACCATGCTTGGCATGATTACCGTGGCGCTCTGGTGCATCATCACCCACGCAGCCGTGGATGCGGCCACCGTGTTCGTCGTCGCCATGACCCTGCTCGTGTTCTACACCCATCGCGGCAACATCGCCCGCATGCGCGCCGGCACGGAAAACCGCTTTACCCGTGTCATGCTGCGCAAACCATCGTCGCACTCATGAGCGCACCGGCGAGTACCGAGCCACTGCATGCCGACGCCATCCGCGCGCAGCTGTCCGCGCCCAATGCCGCCATGCTGGAGCATATCGAGGTGCTGGCCGCGGTGGATTCGACCAACAGCTGGCTGCTGCGCACCGGCGGTACCGGTGCCCGCGCCTGTTTTGCCGAGCAGCAGACGGCCGGGCGCGGGCGCCGCCAACGGCCATGGATCTCGCCGCGCGCGAGCAATCTGTATTTCTCGGTCGGCTACGCTCTCGCACCGCCGCAGCCGGCGCTGGCCACGCTGAGCCTGGCCATCGGCGTGGCTGTGGCCGAGCAGTTGCATGCGCTCGGAGCTGGCGCAGTCGGTCTGAAATGGCCCAATGATGTATTTATCGACGACGCCAAACTGGGCGGCATCCTGACCGAGGTGGGCGC
The DNA here is from genome assembly GCA_035301185.1 of Salinisphaeraceae bacterium. Taxonomy (GTDB): domain Bacteria; phylum Pseudomonadota; class Gammaproteobacteria; order Nevskiales; family Salinisphaeraceae; genus DATGUT01. Next base: position 1,863 of record DATGUT010000017.1, on the reverse strand, counting down.
CACCAGCGCCGCGCGCATCCGCGTCGTCGTCGGCATTGGCTTGAACGTGTCGATGACCAGCACACAAGCGGCGGGTGTCAGCCAGCCGTGGACGCGACTCGCTGATCATGTGCGCATACTACCCGCGCGCAACGTGCTCGCCGGCCGGCTGCTGGAGGCGGTTCTGGCGGCGCTGCAAGCCTTCCAGGAGCACGGCTTCGCCGCGTTCCAGACCCGCTGGCAGCGCTTCGACATACTGCACGAGCGCCCGGTGCAGGTGACTGACGGCCAGCGGCTGCGCAGCGGCGTCGCGCGCGGCATTGCCGCTGATGGCGCCCTGCAGGTTGCATTCGGGCCAACCGTGGAAGCCGTCTATGCAGGCGAGGTCAGCCTTCGCATTGCGCCCTGATCTTGGGCTAGAATAGCGCCAGCAGCCAGCCCTCGCTGCAGCGCACATTCCATCGCCGGCGTAGCTCAGTTGGTAGAGCAACTGATTTGTAATCAGTAGGTCGCGGGTTCGACTCCTGTCGCCGGCTCCATAAAATCAATAACTTGCATTTTGCTTCTGATATGTTTTCTTTTTGTGTTCGGGTAGGTGCCCTCGGTTGGGCGCGATCGCGCAAATCTATGATCATGTTGTAGGTGGCGATATAGCCATTACCGCTGTCTTCGTGCAACTCGTCCTTTATTCACAATAAAGATACGCTGAGAAGCTATTCCTGCAGGGCTATACTTCCAATCCGTATACAATAGAATACGGGTCGTCTCGTTGCTGGTGGCATAACGATTGGGGGATCGATGCTCAAACTCGAAGATATCAGTCGTGATGCGCAACTACGCGGGGTTATGGCTGATGAGATTGTGCGTATCGTGCAAGTGGAAGCCGTCGGCGACGATGCGGTAACGGTCTATTACAAGGACAGCCAGGGGCGCCTGGACGAACAGATGCTGTTTCGCTCGGACGAGGCGCGGCTGGAGCTGGCCAAAGCTGGTCGAGCCTGGGCGTTCGATGCGCCTGGCGCCGACTTCAAGCTCGGGCTGGAGGCGTACCGCATTTCCCAAGCCGCGCTGTTCGACCCGATGATGGCGGTGCACACGTCCAACGTCGAGCCGCTGCCGCATCAAATTGCCGCGGTCTACGAGGCCATGTTGCCGCGCCAGCCTCTGCGTTTTGTTCTGGCGGACGATCCCGGCGCCGGCAAGACCATCATGGCCGGGTTGTTGATCCGCGAGTTGCTGATGCGCGCTGATGCCAGGCGCATCCTGATTGTGGCCCCGGGCGCGTTGACCGAACAATGGCAGGACGAACTGCTGGAAAAATTCGGCGTGCAGTTCGAGATTTTCAGCCGCGAGAAGCAGGAACAGAGTGCTTCCGGCAACTACTTCGACGAGCAAAACCAACTCATCTGTCGACTCGATCAAATCTCCCGTAATGAAGATTATCAGGACAAGCTGCGCGCGACCGACTGGGATCTGATTATTGTCGACGAGGCGCACAAGCTCTCGGCCAATTACTTCGGCAACAAAGTCAACAAGACCAAACGATTCCAGTTCGGCGAATTGCTGGGTTCGATAACTCGCCACTTCTTGTTGATGACCGCCACGCCCCATAACGGCAAGGAAGCAGATTTCCAGATATGGCTGTCTCTGCTCGATAGCGATCGGTTCTACGGCAAGTTCCGTGAAGGCGTCCACAAGGTGGATATCTCGGACATGATGCGGCGCATGGTCAAGGAAGAACTGCTCAAGTTCGATGGCACGCCATTGTTTCCGGAGCGTCGCGCCTACACCGCCAACTACCAATTATCCGACGCCGAAGCAGCGCTGTATGCGGACGTGACCGACTACGTTCGTAACGAAATGAACCGCGCCGATAGCCTCGGT
>DATGUT010000016.1:0-2440 GCA_035301185.1 Salinisphaeraceae bacterium | reverse complement strand
AGACTTGGCAAGCGTACGACGCGAGCGCCATTCTTGCCGCCGCGACCGACGCAAGCCGGCTGCCACCGATCCGGGTGGAACAAGGCCTGGCCGATGGCTTTCTAGAAGAGCAGCTGCAGCCGGAACGCCTGGAGCAGGCGGCGCAGGCCGTGGGCGCCGAAGTCAGCGTGCAGCGGCGCGAGGGCTACGACCACAGCTATTTCTTCATCGCCAGTTTCATGGACGAGCAGCTGGCGTTCGTGGCCAAGCACCTGTAGCCGGATCACCACTGGCAGGCCATTTGCCATGGCCTGCCAGTGGTTTTTGCGGCAGGGCACCATGCTGGCAAAGCCGTACAGGAGTTGGCAGAAACGCTAAACTGCTTGGCTGCGTCCGTGCTCCGTGACATCATCCGTTCCTGACGTTGCCGAGGTGTGTGCCATGCGGTTTTTGTTGTCCGCGTCACCTTTCATATTGTTGTTTCCACTGCTTTTGGCCGGTTGCGGCCAAAAAGGGCCGCTGTATTTGCCCAGCAACAAACCAGCCGCGCAAACCGATCAGTCCGCGGCAAATGCGGCTGATGAAACGGGCGACGATGAGGCCGCGGATGACTGGGATTGGCCCGAAAGCTTCGACGACTGAGTACAGCCGCCATGGATTATTTCGACTACCAGGCCGGCGTGCTGCATGCCGAGGCAGTGGCGTTGCCAGACATCGCTGCGCGCTTTGGCACTCCGACCTACGTGTATTCCGCGGCTACCATTACCCGCCATTACCAGGTTCTGGCGCAGGCACTGGCCGGGCTGGAGTACGACATCTGCTATGCGGTGAAGGCGAACAGCAACATCGGTGTGCTGGGCCTGCTGGCCGATCTCGGCAGCGGCTTCGACATTGTCTCCGTCGGCGAACTGGAGCGGGTGATCACCGCCGGCGGCGATCCGGCCCGGGTGGTGTTCTCCGGCGTTGGCAAGCGCGCCGATGAAATCGCACGCGCGCTGGAGGTCGGCATCGCCTGCTTCAACGTCGAGTCTGAAGCCGAATTACTGCTCATCGAGCGCATTGCCGCGGACATGGGCGTACGCGCGCCCATCTCACTGCGGGTCAATCCGGATGTGGATGCACAAACCCACCCTTATATCGCCACCGGCCTGCACGAAAACAAGTTCGGCATCCCGATTGCACAGGCCGAGGCCCTGTATCGGCGCGCGGCCGGCATGACCCATGTCGACATTGCCGGCGTCGATTGCCACATCGGCTCGCAGCTGACGACGTTGCAGCCATTCATCGACGCCATCAGGCGCGTGCTGGTGCTGGTTGATCGGCTCGAGCAGGCCGGCATCCGCATCCGGCAACTGGACATCGGCGGCGGCCTCGGCATTGTCTATCGCGATGAAACGCCGCCGACACCGCGGGCCTATGCCGAGGCGGTGCGCGCGCTGCTCGCCGGGCGCTCGCTCAAGCTGGTGGTGGAGCCGGGGCGCGTGATCATGGGCAATGCCGGCGTCCTGCTGACGCGCGTGCTGCTGCTCAAGCCCGGCCAGCAACAGCAGGAGCGCAATTTTGCCGTGGTGGACGCGGCCATGAACGATTTGCTGCGACCTGCGCTGTACGACGCCTGGCACGACATCGTGCCGGTCGCGAAAGCTACCGGCGCGCAGCGCCTTTGGGAGATTGTCGGGCCGGTGTGCGAAACGGGCGACTTCCTTGGTCGGCAACGGCGGCTGGCCCTGGCGGAAGGGGACTTGCTCGTCGTGCGCGCCGCCGGCGCTTATGGCTTTGCCATGGCCTCGAACTACAACGCGCGGCCGCGTCCGGCCGAGGTGCTGGTGGTCGACGACGCGGCGCACGAGGTGCGCGCGCGTGAAACCGTAGCCGATCTGATGCGTGGCGAGCGGCGCCTGTAGCAGCCAGCCCGGTGGCCCGCCTGCAGTAGAATGGGCGCGCTGCCGCTCAAACCCAGGATTTGCATTCATGGCCGATTCCAACGCACCGCTGATTCTCATCGATGGCTCCTCGTGGCTGTTTCGCGCCTTTCACGTGTTGCCGCCGTTGACCAACGGCGCCGGCGAGCCGACCGGCGCCATCTACGGCATGACCAACATGCTGCGCAAGTTCCTGCGCGAGTACGATTCCCGCTACCTCGTCGTGGTGTTCGATGCGCCCGGCAAGACGTTTCGCAACGAATTGTTTGCCGATTACAAGGCCCATCGGCCGCCGGTGCCGGAGGATCTCGTGAGCCAGTTTCCCGGCATCAAGGCGGTGATCCAGGCGCTCGGCCTGCCGCTGCTGCAGGTCGACGGTGTGGAGGCTGATGACGTGATCGGCACCCTGGCGAGCCGGGCTGAGGGTGAGGTTTTGATCGTCACCAGCGACAAAGACATGGCGCAACTGGTCAACGCGCGCGTGCAGCTGCTCGACACCATGCGCAATCGGCGCACCGATGTCGCGGCCGTCGAGGACA
>DATGUT010000015.1:0-5229 GCA_035301185.1 Salinisphaeraceae bacterium | reverse complement strand
TTGCAGAAGCGGGTGGCCGGCGGCGATGGTTTCGAGCTCAAGACCGGGCCGATTTTCGACCAGAGTGTATTGGCGTTTCGCTCATACGTGCACGAGCCATTGTCCCATGGCCGCCTGTACCTGGCCGGTGATGCCGGGCATACCGTGCCGCCGACCGGCGCCAAGGGGCTGAACCTGGCGCTGACCGACGTCAAGCTGCTGCACGAGGCGATCGATTCGTTTTATGCTAGAGGTAGCAGTGCCCTGCTCGACAGCTACTCCGAGCGCGCGCTGCAGCGCGTATGGAAGGCACAGAATTTTTCCTATTGGATGACCAGCATGCTGCACATACATCCTGGCGATGATCCCTTTGCCCGCAAGCGTGCCATCGGTGAGCTGGCCACGGTGGCGGGCTCCCGCTATGGCCAGCAGTATCTGGCCGAGTCCTACACCGGCTGGCCGCACGCGTAGCCGAGCAATTGTTCAAGGAGATGCTGTCATGACGGATCCGGTCATCATCGCGGTGGCGATCACGGGCTCGGTGCCAAGGCAAAAGGACAACCCGGCGGTGCCGGTCACGGTCACCGAGCAGATCGAGTCGACCCATGCATGCTTCGAAGCGGGCGCGTCGCTCGCGCATATTCACGTGCGCAACAAAGACGAATCACCCAGCTCGGATCCGGCGCTGTTTGCCGAGGTTCAGGCAGGCATCCGCAAGCACTGCCCCGGCATGATCATTCAATTCTCCACCGGCGGCAGGGGCCGCGAGCAAGCGGCCCGCGGCGCAATGCTCGGGCTGCGCCCCGACATGGCTTCGCTGGCGACGGGCTCGGTCAATTTTCCCACCAGCATTTACGAAAACCCGCCCGATTTCGTGCAGGGGCTGGCCACCACGATGCAGGAAAACGACATCAAGCCCGAAGTCGAGGTCTTCGATCTGGCCATGCTCTACAATGCGGCGGAGCTGGTTAAAAAGGGCTTGCTCGGCGACAGCCCGCATGTGCAGTTCGTGCTCGGCATCCGCAATGCCATGCCGGCACGGCGCAGCATTTTCGATTTCCTGCGTTCGGAACTCGCCGCGGTGCTGCCCAAGGCCACCTGGGTTGCCGCTGGTGTCGGGCGCCACCAATGGGAAGTCAACCAATGGTGTCTCGCCACCGGCGGCCATTGCCGCACGGGCCTCGAAGACAATATCCGCTACAGCAAGGACAGGCTGGCGGCCAGCAATGCCGAACTCGTCAGCCGTATTGTGCAAGCCTGCCCCGAGCATGGGCGACGCCCCGCCACGGCCGCGGAGGCAAGATCAATCCTGGGCCTGCAGCCGCATGCTTGACGCAGCGACTCTGCAACCACTTTCAAGGGGCGGCTAGCGCGTTGCAACGCCAGTCGTGCCTACTGTCAGGAGCACATCATGCATCGCATCAAACCCCCATTTCGCGCGGAACATGTTGGCAGCCTGCTGCGGCCACAGGCCGTGCTGCAGGCACGCCAGCGCCATGCCAAGGGCGAAATCGACGCCGCGGCGCTGCGCCGCGTGGAAGACCGCCACATTGCCGAGGCCGTGCGCAAGCAGGAAGACGTGGGCTTGCAGGATGTGACCGATGGCGAGTTCCGGCGCGCCTATTTTCATCTTGATTTTCTGCAGCAGCTCGCCGGTGTTTCGATCACCGGCGGCATTGCCGCCAGCAAGAACGCCCAGCAGACGGCCGACGGTTTCACGCCGCCGCGCCTGGCCGTGACCGGCAAGCTGGCGCACAGGCGCCCGATTCAGGTGGCCGATTTCGAATATTTGGCCGAGCAGGCGAGTGTCTTGCCCAAGGTGTCGATTCCGTCGCCCACCATGGTGCATTTTCGTGGTGGCCGCGCCGCCATCGATATCGAGTCCTATCCGGATCTGGATGTGTTTTTCGATGATCTGGCCGCCTGCTATCGTGCCGAGATCGACGCCTTGTATCAGGCCGGTTGCCGTTATCTGCAGCTCGATGACACCAACCTGGCTTATTTATGCGATCCGGACATGCGCGCCGCCGCCGAGGAGCGCGGTGATGATCCGAACAGCCTGCCGCACCAGTACGCCGCGCTGATCAATGCCGCGCTGGCGGATCGTCCCAAGGATCTAACCGTGGGCATCCACCTGTGCCGCGGCAATTATCGCAGCACCTGGTTCGCCCAGGGTGGCTACGAACCGGTGGCCGAAGTGCTGTTCAATGAACTGGCCGTGGACGCTTATTTTCTGGAATACGATGACGAACGCTCCGGCGATTTCGCGCCGCTGCGCCACGTGCCAGAGAACAAGACGGTCGTGCTCGGGTTGGTGTCGTCAAAAACACCCGAACTGGAAGCACGCGATGCGCTTGCCAGGCGCATCGAAGAGGCCGGCAGGCATGTCGACCTGGATCAGGCCTGCTTGTCGCCGCAGTGCGGGTTCTCCAGCACGGTCGAAGGCAATGAACTGACCGAGGACGATCAATGGGCCAAGCTCGAGCTGGTCGTCGAAACCGCCCGGCTGGTGTGGGGCGATGCTTGACCAGGCCGGCCGCGCGCGTTGCAGGCATTACTCTTGGTTGTCGTCCAATGCCCGATCTATGAAGCCCTGCGTGCTGCCGGTATAGTTTGCGGGCGCCAGCGCGGCCTGCAGGGCAGCGCCAGTTGTATGCTCGGCGACGGTTGCATCCGCGGCCAGAATATCCGCCAGCGGGCGCGCTTCGGCCAGGGCGCGCTTGCAGGCATCGGCAACCAGTTGGTGCGCTTGGGTACGGCCCAGATGCGGTGCGAGCAATGTCTTCGCCGCCTCGGCCATGGTGACCCCTTGGGTTGCCTGCAGATTGCGCTGCATCTGCTCGCTGTTGACGATCAGGCCAGTGGTTGCATCGCGCATGTGACGAGCCGCGGCGGCGGCGAGGCGCAGGCAGTCGAACAACGGCTGCCATTCGGCGTGCCAGGCACCGGCGGCGCGCTCGTGCTCGTGCAGTGAATTGTTGAACAGGGTTGCCATTTGAGCATGCAGCCGGCGCACCGCGGCCAGGGTCAGGGTCGAAGCCACGGGGTTGCGCTTGTGCGGCATGGAAGAGGAGCCGCCGGCATGCGGCTCGCTGACTTCGGCCACTTCGGTTTGCATGAGCAGCACGATGTCCTGCGCGATCTTGCCGAGCGCGCTGGCGGCAAGCGCCAGCGTCGAGACGATGCGCAACAGGCGCTGGCGCGCACTGTGCCAAGGCAGTTCCGGCGCGTTCAAATCCAGGCGCCTGGCCATGGCCGTCAGCACGGCAATGCCCTGCTCACCCAGTGGCGCCAGCGTGCCCACGGCGCCGCCAAATTGCAGGGCCAGCTTGCCGGCATGAACCGCTTGCAACTCGCGGCGTGCGTGGCGGATCGAGACCAGCCAGCCGGCGGCCTTCAGGCCAAAGCTGATGGGCGGGCCTTGTTGCAGCAGGGTACGTCCGGGCATGAGCGTGTCGCGATGCTCTTGGGCGAGTCGTGCACAAGCGTCTTCGATTGCCAACAGATCCGTGCCGATCAAGGGTAGGGCCTTGTGCAGCACGCGCATGGTGGCGGTGTCGATCACGTCCTGGCTGGTGGCGCCCCAGTGCACGTAACGGCTGGCTTCGTCAGCCACCTGATGTGTCAGCGCCGCCACCAGCGGAATGGCCGGGTTGCCGCCCGCCAGCGCTTCGCAGCCGATTGTCTCGATCTCGAAATAGCGGCTGTGGCAACGTGCCACGATGGCTGTGGCCGCCGCGCGCGGAATCAGGCCCGCATCCGCCTGTGCTGCGGCCAGCGCCGCTTCGAAGTCGAGCATGCCCTGCAGCCAGGCTTCATCACTGGTCGCGGCAGTCATTTCCGGGGTGCTGAAAAGCGGTGTCAGCAAGTTGTCGGGCATGGTCATGCATCAGGTCGGGGTTGCAGTCGAGACGATAGCGCAATGTGGGATATTTTGTCTCACCCATGCGCTCTACACATGAGACGCTGGCGAAATGGTATAACTACGCCTGATCCAGGTGCGGATAACAATTGCGGAGAGAGATATGTTGATCAGAACCTTGCTTTTGCTGGCACTGGCGGTTGCCCTACTGGGCACGGCCGCGGCCCAGGGTGCGGAAGTCACGCTTCGGTTCGCCCACTTCTGGCCGGCCAATTCGAAGCAGAACACGGACATATTCCAGGCTTGGGCCGAGGCCGTCGAGGAGGATTCCGATGGCCGCATCAAGGTCGAGATTTATCCATCGGATACATTGGCGCCGGCGGATCGCGCCTACCAGGCGGCGGTCAATGGCGTGACCGACATCGCCGCCACCGCCCAGGCCTACACCGCCGGGCGCTTCCCGCTGTCGCAAATCGTCGAGCTGCCGCCGTTCGGCGAGACTGCGATCGAGGGCAGCTGCGTCGCGGAAAAGCTTTATCAGGAAGGTGCGCTGGATCAGGAATATGACGATACCCACGTGCTGTTCCTGTTTACCCACGGCCCCGGCTATTTGCATACCAAGGAGCGCCCGGTACATGAGCCCGAGGAATTGAAGGGCCTGCGCATTCGCCGGCCGACGGCGGTGGTGGCAGGCATGCTGGAACACTATGGCGCCTCACCGGTGGGCATGCCGGCGCCCGAGGTTTATCAGTCGCTGCAGCGCGGCGTGATCGACGGGCTGACCATGCCCTGGGAAGGCATGCGCGTGTTTCGCCTGACCGACCTGACCAGGTATCACGTCGAGGTGCCCCTGTACCGGCTGTTGTTCGTGATGACCATGAACAAGAATACTTACCGCAGCCTGCCGCAAGACCTGCAACAGGTCATCGACGATAATTCCGGCCTCGAGTGGGCGCGCAAGGCGGGCCAGGTATTCCATGAGATTGATGAGGCGGAGCGCGAATCCGCCGCGGCATCGCCGAACCAGGAAATCTTCGCCGGCGAGGACGTGGTGCAGGCCTGGCAGCCGGCGATTGACCGGATGATCGAGAATTACCTGCGGAGGCTGGAGGAGGATGGCCTGCCGGCCCGGCAAGTCTTTGATCAGGCGCAGTCCGTGCTTGTGTCCTGCCTGGAGCAGGCATAGCCGCGATGGGCGTGTGCGCGCGCCTCGTGGACGGCATTGCCTTGGCGCTGTTCAGGGTCGCCAGCGTGCTGCTGTTCCTCATGATGTTGATCATCATGCTGGAGGTGATTGGCCGGGCCCTGTTTGGCGCCACCGGCGGCGCGCTCGACATCGCGCTGCCGGGGACGATCGAGCTGGTGCGCCATGGCCTGTTGTTCACCAT
>DATGUT010000014.1:0-5682 GCA_035301185.1 Salinisphaeraceae bacterium | reverse complement strand
CGATTGAAAGATACCTGGGCAAGGATTATCAGGTGCTGGCCTCGTATGGCCACGTGCGCGACCTGGTGGCCAAGGAAGGCGCGGTTGATCCCGACAACGGCTTCGCCATGCGCTACGCCATCATCGAGCGCAATGCCAAGCAGGTGGACAAGATCGGCCGCGCGCTGAAAAAAGCCGAGACGCTGATGCTGGCCACCGACCCGGATCGCGAAGGCGAGGCCATTGCCTGGCACCTGCTGCAATTGCTCGACGAGCGCGGCCTGCTGGACGACAAGCAGATCAGCCGCGTCGTATTCCACGAAATCACCAAGAAGGCGATCCAGAACGCGGTCGACAACCCGCGCGAGATTTCCTCGGCGCTGGTCGATGCGCAGCAGGCGCGGCGCGCGCTCGATTATCTGGTCGGCTTCAACCTGTCGCCGCTGCTGTGGCGCAAGGTGCAAAAGGGCTTGTCGGCCGGGCGCGTGCAAAGCCCGGCGCTGCGCCTGATCTGCGAGCGCGATGCCGAGATCGAGGCCTTCGTGGCGCGCGAATACTGGCGCATCGAGGCGCGCACGAGCAAGGATGGGCAGCCGTTTGCGGCCCGCCTGCAGCGCCTCGACGGCGCCAAGGTCGAGCAGTTCACGATTCACGACCAGGCCGGAGCCGACCAGGCGCTGGCCACCCTGAGCGCCGCCGCCAGTGACCAGCTCACCGTCAGCAAGGTCGACAAGAGACAGCGCCGGCGCAATCCGGCGCCACCGTTCACCACCTCGACGCTGCAGCAGGAAGCCGCGCGCAAGCTCGGCTTTACCGCCAGCCGCACCATGCGCACGGCGCAGGCGCTGTACGAGGGCATTGCGCTGGACGGCGAAACCACCGGCCTGATCACCTACATGCGCACCGACTCGGTATCGCTGGCCGGCGAAGCCGTGAGCGAGCTGCGCGCCTGCATCAAGCAGCGTTATGGCGACCAGGCCCTGCCCGCCAAGCCGCGCAGCTACAAGACGAAATCGAAGAACGCGCAGGAAGCGCACGAGGCCATTCGCCCGACTGCGAGCGCGCGCCTGCCGGAGCAGATGAAGGCTTATTTGAGCTCCGACCAGGCGCGTCTGTACGAGCTGATCTGGAAGCGCACCGTCGCCTGCCAAATGGTGCACGCGCTGTTCGACACCGTCAGCGCCGACCTGGCGCCCGGCGTCCACAGCAGCGAAGAACTCGACACCGAGCACGAGCACTTGTTCCGGGCCACCGGCTCGACCCTGCGCAAGCCCGGCTTCCTCGCCGTGTACCAGGAAGGCAGCGACGAACCCGGCGCCGGCGACAAGGACAAGGACAAGCGCCTGCCGCCGCTGGCCGCGGGCGACGTGCTGGCCCTGGACGAGATCGTGCCGAGCCAGCACTTCACCGAGCCGCCGCCGCGCTACACCGAGGCCGCGCTGGTGAAGACGCTGGAGGAATACGACATCGGCCGGCCCTCGACCTATGCCTCGATCATCTCCACCCTGCAAAAGCGCGAATACGTGGACATGGACGGCAAGGCGTTCATCCCGACGCCGCTGGGCAAGCTGGTGAACAAGTTCCTGACCGATCACTTCACCCGCTACGTGGATTACAAATTCACCGCGCGCCTGGAGGACCATCTCGACGCCGTCGCCCGCGGCGAGGAACAGTGGCAGCCGCTGCTGGCGGAGTTCTGGAAGAACCTGTCGCAGCAGATCGAGGACAAGCAACAGCTGACGCGCGAGGAAGTGGCGCAGGCGCGCGAGCTGGGCACCGACCCCAAGAGCGGCAAGCCGGTGATCGTGCGCATCGGGCGCTATGGCCCGTTCGTGCAGATCGGCACCAAGGACGACGAGGAGAAGCCGAGATTCGCCGGCCTGCGCAAGAACCAGGACATGGACAAGATCACGCTCGACGAAGCGCTGTATCTGTTCAACCTGCCGCGCGCCCTCGGCGAGGACGAGCACGGCGAGCCGATGCGCGCCAACATCGGCCCGTTCGGCCCCTATGTGCAGCTGGGCGAGAAGGGCAAGGGCAAGAAGCCGCTGTACGTCAACCTGCGCGAAGACGATCCCTACACCATTAGCCGCGAGCGCGCACTGGAGCTGATCGCAGAGAAGAAAAAGGCCGAGGCGGCGCGCCTGATCCACAACTTCGAGGACAGCGGCATCAAGGTCCAGCATGGCCGCTACGGGCCATACATCACCGATGGTGAGCTCAATGCCAGCGTGCCCAAGAACCAGGACCCGGCGACGCTGACCGAGGAGCAGTGCCGCGAGATCCTCGACAGCCACGGCAAGCCGCCGCGCGGGCGCCGGCGCAAGGCCGCCAGCAAGAAAACCGCGAGCAAGGGCAAGGCGACCAAAGCCAAGTCGCAAGCTAACACTAAGACCAAGGCTAAAACCACGGCCAAGAGCAAGGCGAGCAAGAGCAAGAAGAGCTCCTGACGGCAGGCCATGATTTGTTGTCCTGGCCACCTTGGGCGATCCGCACATGTCTGACCCTGCGCTTTGCGAGTCTTGCGAGCAACCAGCAGGAAATCTGCAGGCCAGCGGCGACCGGCTGCGCGCCTGCGCCCGCGTGCTGCGCGCTGGCGGCCTGGTCGCGCATCCAACCGAAGGCGTCTGGGGCCTGGCCTGCGATCCGCACAACAGCCAGGCCGTGCGCCGCCTGCTGGCCGCCAAGCAGCGTGATCCCGCCAAAGGTCTGATTTTGATTGCAGATCGCGCCGCGCTGCTGGCGCCGTACGTGGCTGCCAACGCAGCCGCCTGGCAACGCGCCTGCGCCAGCTGGCCCGGGCCCAGCACCTGGCTGCTGCCGGCCCACAGCAGCGCACCAGTGTTGATCACCGGCGGCCAGGCGCGCATTGCCCTGCGCGTGACCGCCCATCCGGTGGCCGCGGCGCTGGGCCGTGCTTTCGGCGGCGCGCTGGTTTCCACCAGTGCCAACATCAGCAAGCGCCCTGCCGCCCTGCATGCCTGGCAGGTGCGGGCCTGGCTTGGATCCTGGCTGGATGCCATGATTGGCGGCCGGCTGAGCAATCCCGGCCAACCCAGTACCATTACCGATGCCGAAACCGGCATCCGCATCCGTGGAGCAGAGCAACAACACCATGACCCAGTCTGACGTCGACCCGAATGCCGTGATCACCTGGCTGCGCGAGCTGCAGGATCATCTCTGCGCCCGCTTCGAGGCCTTCGAGCCCGAACAGCGCTTCGTCCAGGACGCGTGGCAGCGCGAGGCCGGCGGTGGCGGTGACACGCGCGTGCTCGCCGACGGCGCCACCTTCGAGCGCGCCGGTGTCAATTTCTCCCGCGTCACCGGCGACGAGTTGCCGGCCAGCGCCTCCGCGCGCCGCCCGGAGCTGGCCGGGCGCGCCTATACCGCCACCGGCGTGTCCGTGGTGGTGCATCCGCGCAATCCCTACGTGCCGACCGCGCATGCCAACGTGCGCTTCTTTGTTGCCGAGCATCCCGACGAGGCGCCCGTGTGGTGGTTTGGCGGCGGCTTCGACCTGACCCCCTACTACGGCTTTCGCGAGGATGCGATCACTTGGCATCAGGCCGCACAGGCAGCCTGCGCGCCGTTCGGCGATGCACTTTATCCCGAGTACAAGCAATGGTGCGATGAATATTTCTATCTGCCGCACCGGCAGGAGGCGCGCGGCATTGGCGGCCTGTTTTTCGATGACCTGAACGAACTCGGCTTCGCGCAGAGTTTTGCCTTCGGCCGCAGCGTCGGCCAGGCCTTCATCGACACGTACGCACCCATCGTCGAGCGCCGCCGCCACATGGCCTACGGCGAGCGCGAACGCGCTTTCCAGCTCTACCGGCGCGGGCGCTACGTGGAATTCAACCTGGTTTACGACCGCGGCACCCTGTTCGGCCTGCAATCGCGCGGGCGCACCGAGTCGATTCTCATGTCCATGCCGCCGCTGGCCGCCTGGCGCTATCGCGAGCAGCCCGAACCCGGCAGCGCGGAAGCCGAACTGACCGAGTTCTTCCTGCAGCCACGCGACTGGCTGGCCCTGGCGGCGCAGGCAGAGGCGAGCCAGGAGACAGGTTAGCCCACCAGCATATTGATGCCCACGGCCACCAGCAGCACGGCAAAAATGCGCTTCAGGGCGCGCGCCGGCAGACGATAGGCGAGCGCCGCGCCGAATTGGATCGTGACCAGGCTGCACACGGTAATCGCGGCCACGGCCGGCAGACTGATGTAGCCAAGGCTCGCGACACCAGTCTCGGCACTGCCCCAGCCAGCCAGGGCAAAGCCGAGCACGCCGGACCAGGCAATGGCGATGCCGCAGGCGGCCGACGTGCCGACGGCGCGCGCCATGGCCACGTTGCACCAGTTCAGAAACGGCACCGTCACCGCGCCGCCGCCAATGCCGATCAGCGACGACAGCCCGCCGATGAACGTCCCGACCCCGGCCAGTGCCGGCACACCGGGCAATTCCCGTTGGCCGCTGGGCTGGCCGCCGGTGATCAGGCGCAGTGCAATCAGCAGCAGCGCCACGCCGACGATGCGCTGCAGCACCAGGCTGCTGAGGAAATGGGCAATCCAGGCGCCCAGCAGCCCGCCGAGCACCAGCCCCGGCGCCAGGCTCAACACCACCCGCCAGAGCACGCCGCCGCGGCGATGATGGGCGCGCGCCGAAAGAATGGAGTTGATGCAGATGGAACCCAGCGACGTGCCCACCGCCATTTGCGTGAGCACGCTTGAGCCCACGCCCAGTTTGGGCAGCAGATAAATCAGCGCCGGCACCAGGATGGCGCCACCGCCGATGCCCAGCAATCCCGCCAGAACGCCCACGATCGCACCGAGGGCACACAGTAATGCGATTGCCATTATCATCGATCGTATGCTAACTGAGCGCAGTCTTGCGGTACACTCAAGCGTGCTTTTGCAGTGCCACCCGGGGGAGCACTCCACCCGAAGGAATAGTTGATGCCTTCAAGCATGCTCGAACAACCAACCTTGCCCAAAACATTTTTCAGTGCCCTGTTTCTGCTGTTGCTTGTTGCGGCCGCGCCTGCCGCCTGGGCGGCGGAGCGCGGCGATCGCGCCGGCCAGCGGGTGCTGTTTCGCACCCTGGAGGCCGCGGCCCGCAACGGTGCGCTGGCACCGGACGACGCCCGGCTGGCGGCGCTGCGCGATTATCCCTTGCATGACTACGTGATTGCCGCCGATCTGCGTTATCGGCTCAAGCATCATGCCAATGCCGCCCTGGATCGGGAAATGGCCGAGTTCATCGACCAGCACCCCGACTTGCCGCCGGCCCAGCGCCTGCGCAGCCCGTGGCTGAAAAGCCTGGCCAAGCGCAAGCGCTGGCAGCAGTTATTGGCCCACAGCCGCGACGACGACAGCGGCGCTAATCTGTGCCGCGCGGTGCATGCGCGCATCGCCCTCGGCCAGGCACCACAGAGCGCGGCGCTGGCATTGTGGCGGGTCGGCAAGAGCCAGCCTGACGCCTGCGACCCGGTCTTCGACTGGCTCGACCACCAGGGCCTGCTGACGGGCGCGGAAATCCAGCGGCGCGCCAGGCTGGCCTATCTCGCCGGCCAGTACGGCCTGGTGCGCTACCTGACGCGCAAGCTGCCGGCAGCGCGGCGCGACACGGTCGAGCAGTGGCTGGCCGTGATCGACGACCCGGGCAAGCTGCGCACCAGTGCCGGCCTGCCCGATGACATCCTCGCCAAG
>DATGUT010000013.1:0-10082 GCA_035301185.1 Salinisphaeraceae bacterium | reverse complement strand
AATAAACAACGATCATGCCGAACACCAGCATGATGCGGCCGATGTAATCCAGGTGCACGCGGGTGACGATGTCCTTGAGCGAGAACATCCAGCGCAGGATCACCGCCAGCAGGCCGACCGTGGCGAAGCCCGACAGGAGCGCACCGCAGACGAAATACGGCGGGAAGATGGCAAAGTGGTAACCGGGCACGATGGTCACCGCCAGATCCAGCGAAATGGTGCCGGTGACGAAGCACACGATCGGCGCGGCACAGCCGGCCAGGATCAGCGTCGCCTTCTGGTAGCGGGCCCAGTGCAGCGCCGAACCGCGCCAGCCCAGCGCCAGCAGGCCGTAGCACACCTTGACCAGCTTCGAGCGCGCCTGGTCACGCATGGTGGCGAAATCCGGCAACAGGCTCATGTACAAAAACGTCATGGTGAACAGCAGGTACATGCCGATGGCGAAGAAGTCCCACACCAGCGGGCTGCGCCACTGCGGCCACAGATTCATGCTGTTCGGGTACGGCATGACATAAAAGAACAGCCATGGCCGGCCCAGGTGAATCAACGGATACATGCCGGCGCAGACAATGGCAAACATTGCCATGCCTTCGGCAAAGCGATTGATCGAGGCCCGCCACGGCTGCCGGGTGAGCAGCAGCACGGCCGAAATCAGTGTGCCGGCGTGAGCAATGCCGATCCACCAGATGGTGTTGGAGATCTGCAATCCCCAGGCTACCGGTATGTTCATGCCGAACAGGCCGATGCCGGTGGCAAACACGTAGGACACCGAAACGACGTAGATCAGGGTCAGGACAAAACAAATGCCAACGCCGACCAGCCAGGCCAGCGGCGCCGGCTGGCGCAGCACGATGGCGGCAATGCGCTGAGTGATGCCGTGATGAGTCAGCCCATCCGGCACCAGGGCCGCGCGTTCGCTGTCAGTCAGTGGCATGGCCCATCTCCCGGTATTGCGGCCCCCGTTCGAGTTCTTCGATTGCTGGATTGGGGTTGCGCACCGCCGCCAGGTAAGTCGTGCGCGGGCGCGTGTTGAGATTGCCCAGCATGGCGTAGTTGCGCGGGCTGCGCTTGGTCCGAGCCACCTGCGTCGTGTCGTCGGAGATATCGCCAAACACGATGGCATCCGTCGGGCAGGCCTGCTGGCAGGCGGTGACGATTTCGCCGTCGCGAATCGGCTCGTCGGTCTTGGCGTGTTCGATCTTTGCCGCCTGAATGCGCTGCACGCAGTAAGTGCACTTTTCCATCACGCCGCGGGCGCGCACCGTAACGGAAGGATTCTGCACCGGTGGTGGCGTCGGATGCCGAGCCTTCGGGCCGTTGTACAGAAACCAGTTGAAGGCGCGCACCTTGTACGGGCAGTTCTGGGAGCAGTCGCGGGTGCCGATGCAGCGGTTGTACACCATCTGGTTGAGGCCATCCGCCGAATGCTGGGTGGCGCCGGTCGGGCAGACGTATTCGCAGGGCGCGTTTTCGCAGTGCATGCACGGCACCGGCTGGAACACCAGGCGCGGCGCCTCGGGCTGGCCCTCGAAGTAGCGATCCACGCGAATCCAGTGCATCTCGTGGCCACGAGCAACTTCGGCCTCGCCCACGATTGGAATGTTGTTCTCCGACTGGCAGGCGGTGATGCAGGCGTTGCAGCCGATGCAGGCATTCAGATCAATGCTCATACCCCACTGGTAAGCCGACAATCGGTTGCGTACATAGGGCTCCGGATACAGCGATTCCTGCGGCGTGTCCTCATCCTTTTGCGCAAACTGCGGCTTGTCCTTGAAGGTGGCCAGATCAGCGACGCGAATCTGGTCGCGGCCTTCCGTGGCACGATGGTTCTGGGTTGTCGCCAGCTGCCGGTGGGCGCCGGTTGCCTCGATGGTCAGCCCCGGCAGCAGCCAGGGCGCGGCGCTGCTGCGCAGGAGATAGGCATTGACACCAACGCCATTGCCGACCTGCCCGGCTGCACTGCGGCCATAACCCAGATTCAGCGTCACGGCATTATCCGGCTGTCCCGGCAAGACATAGACCGGCGCCTCCAGGCTGCGCTGCGCCACAGTCAGACGGATGACGTCGCCCTCGCGCAGCTTGTGCTTCTGCGCCAAGGCGGGCGACAGCAGCGCCGCATTGCCCCAGGTCAGCTTGGTCAACGGCTTCGGCAGTTCCTGCAACCAGCCATTGTTGGCATGGTGGCCATCCCACACGGACGGATCGACGCGGAACTGCAGCAGCAGCCCTTCCTCCGGCGGCTGTGATTCCGGCAACCGAGTCTGCCAATCCTCGACCATCGATACATCGACGACGGCCGCTGCGGTGTCGGGCACCACACCTTGCTGCAGCCAGCGCGTCCACTGCTGGTCAAACGTGTCCGGGCGCTGCTTGCGCCAGAAACCCCGCAGCAGCGCCCGCGCATCGGTCTCCTCCCCTGCCGTGATGGCGTGCAGCATTTGCAGCGCGGTGCGCCCATGGTACAGCGGCGTGATCAGCGGCTGGACAAGGCTTGCGGTGCCTTCGAACGCACGCATGTCACCCCAGGCTTCAAGCGCATGAGTCGCCGGCACGTGCCAGTGTGCGTAATGTGCGGACTCGTCAAAATACAGGCCCCAGTGAATGCGCAGCGGCACGGTTTGCAACCGTGTTGGGAAATCCAGGTCGCCGGCTGCGGTGTACACTGGATTGCAATCCAGCATGAGCAGCGTATCGACCTGCCCTGCATCGATCGCCTTGCTCAAATCGGCCAGGCCATCTGCCTCGTGTCCCACCGCCACCGGTTCCTGATATTCCACGGTCCGCCCGGGCGCCTGCAGGGCTTCGTTGATGGCATAAACCAACGCCTGCACGGCGGGCGGCAGATGCGGGCCGGCCAGCACCAGCGCTTCGCCTTGATGCGCCTGCAGGTCTTGCGCCAGCGCCTGCAGCCATTGCCTGTCAACAGCCATCTCGGAGCCGGCATCAACCGCAATGCCCAGTTCGCTTGCCAGCGCTCGCGCCACACCCTCCAGGCGGTCGCCGGGCACACGCTGACGGTGATCCGCCGCCGCGCTGGTAATGCTCGGCGTCGCATCAATCGAATACAGTCGGTTCATGTTCGGCTGCTCCTCGCGCAACCGGCGCAACGACACGAAATCGCGCGCATAGTGCAGATAGCCCGGCAGCAAACCCAGGAAATCCGCATCCAGCGAACAAACCACCTGCGCCTTGTCGAAGTGATAGCGCGGCTCCACCGCGCGCCCAAAGGCCATGCGGGCGCCGGCGATGGGCGCAGCCGAATCGCCGGGCTCATGCACGAACCAGCGCATGGCCGGCCAGCGTTGCCGCATCGCCTCGATGGCCGCGATCTGGCTCGGCGAAGTCAGCTTGCCGGTCAGCAGGCACAAGCCGTCCCCGCCGCTGTCGTCCCACTGGGTCCGGTGCGCCTGCAGCGCAATGAGGAATGCCGGGAACGTGCTGATCTCGCCGACGCGCCGCACCGTATCGGAGCGATCAGGGTCATACAGCGACAACACGCTGGCTTGGCTGAACACATCGCAGGAGCCATGGGTCGCCGGGTGGTCCGGGTTGCCTTCGATCTTGATCGGCCGACCCTCGCGGCTTTCCGCCAGAATGCCATGCGCGTAACCGCCAACCGCGGCCGCAGTGGCATACTGGCTGACCTGGCCCAGCGTCACGCTTTCCGGCATGTTCACGTATGGCACGATCTTGCCGGCCGGCGCCCTGTCGCAGGCAGTCACTCCGGTCAGCGCCATGCTTGCCGCCATCAGCTTGAGCACCGAGCGCCGATCCACCGCCTGCTGCCAGATCGGCGCCCAGCGTGGGAACTCGCTGTGCAGGTAATCGCCGAACGCTTCCGTATCGGCCAATTCGTCCAGGCTCCGCCAGTATTGCGGGCCGGAATCGCTGGCAGCCAGGCGCTCGCGCAGCGTGTCCATGGTGACGGGCTTGTCTGGGGTTGTCTTCAGTCTTCTCATTGCAGCCGGGGCTTCATCGGTGGCAGGTCGCACAATCGGTCATGCCGGTCGTGTCAATGTCGTAGTGCGCCATGAGCTCCTGGCCCGAAAGAGCATCGGCGGCCGGCTCATAACCCATGGTGGTGATTTCATCCGGCGGGCGCAGCTGCGGCGCCGGATTCGTATGGCAGGCCAGGCAGAATTGCATGGTGAGGGGCTTGCGTTTCTCCGTCAGCGGCATGCGGTCGACGCGCCCATGGCAGCTTTCGCAACCGACGCCGTTCTGCACGTGCACGCTATGATTGAAATAGACGTAATCCGGCAGCGAAGTCACCCGCTGCCAGCGCAAGGGCTCGTTTTTCTTCAGGCTTTCGCGCACCGGTGCCAGCATCTCGGCGTTGGTCCAGAGCTGGGAATGGCAGGTCATGCAGACATGTGTGGCGGGCACGCCGGCAAAATGCGAGACCATGACCGAGGTGTGGCAATAGCGGCAATCGATGCCGTCGTCGCTGACATGGTGCTTGTGGGAAAACGGAACCGGCTGCTCCACGGTCAGGTTCTGATCGTAGGCATAGTGCGACGAGGTCAGGATGATGGCGAGCAGAATGGCGGCAATAATGCCGCCGGCAAGCAAAATCAGGAACGCAGTTGCAACTGCATTGCTGCCGCGCGGGAATACTTGCAAGGGCGAGCTTTTCAAGACCGGCTATTCTTCGTCTTCGAACCGATCTTCAAGCCTACCCCTCTCCGGTCTGTGCTTCAGCCACCAAACCCTATCGTTATCCCTAGGGCGTGTTCACAATCACCGCGGCGTTCGCGTTGCTGCCCATGTGTGCCAGACAAGGCGCGTGGTGCTGATTGTGAACACGCCCTAGCTCCGGCCCCGGCCTGATGGTTTGCCAATGCCTGCAACGACAGAAGAATATTTCAGGTTCTCGCCTTTATTCGCCACTGGCACTTGTCAAGCAAAACAACTAGGTATTAACACTTAATTGACAGCCGCCGCGAATTGCCCCAATCTTGATCGAAGCCACGAGGGCCATTTCTGTTCTTCGGAGAAATTGCAATGCCTGCCAACGCTTACCCGGCGCGCAGCCTCGCGGTCATGATCACTGCAGTGGCCATCGCAGTTTATGCTGCGGCATTCGCAGCACCCGCTGGCGCTGCCGCCAGCGATCAGGCCACCACGGACAACAGCAAGGCAACGCAGGACAACACAGCGCAAAAGAAGGGCCAGAACAGCCAAGACAGGCAGAAGCAGGCGGCAGCAGCCGATCCCGAAGTCAAGAAACAGCAGCCGGATGAAGTGCTGGCAAGCCAGCTGATCGGCTTGCAGGTGAAAAACGGCTCCGACGAGGATGCCGATGAAGTCGGCGAAATAAGGGATTTGGTCGTCAATCAAAATTTGGAAATCACTGACGTCGTCATCAGCGGCATTGGCGGTTTCCTGGGCATCGGCGAGAAGGATATCGCCGTGCCACCCGACAAGGTTCATCTGCAGCCGGAGGTCAACTTTGCAGTGATCGATCTGACCGAGGACGAGCTGAACGATGCGCCGAAGTACAAGTCTCTGCAAGAACAGAAGGAAGACCAGCTGAGTCAGCAGAATAAACAGAATCAGAAAAAACAACAGGACAACAGCAATACCAATCAGTAACGCAGTGCGACGGCACACTGCAATCTGCGCCGACGGCAGGCGCGAGCCAGGCGGCGAGCCGCGGCCCGGCCGCTGTCGGCAGCAACTCGCGGGGCACTCCTGCTCTGCCTCATCCAAGGCTGGCCGCCAGCCTTAGTCAATGGAGGATACAACCATGCGGTTACCAACCCGTCTTGTTCTTGCTTCCACGCTGCTGTTCGCCGCGTTTGCACTGCAGGGCTGCGGCCTGCTCGTGGCCGGTGGCGCCGGCGCAGCCGCGGGGTATGAAGCCAAGGAGCACGGCTACGAGCCACAATCACCAATCACGCACGACGAAAGCGAGGATGAAACCGATTGATCCATGCCCGTAGCACTTGCCGATTCAACGG
Source organism: Salinisphaeraceae bacterium (assembly GCA_035301185.1). GTDB lineage: Bacteria > Pseudomonadota > Gammaproteobacteria > Nevskiales > Salinisphaeraceae > DATGUT01. Next base: position 4,119 of record DATGUT010000013.1, on the reverse strand, counting down.
CGACCCAAACTCACCCGGAGCCGCGTGAATCCGAGCCTGACGCAGGTGCCACATCGGGCTGTCTCATCCGGCTGCTGCGGCCCATCATGCCGATCTTGGTGCTGCTGCTGGTCATCGGGGCGCTGCAATACCTGAATGCCGCGCGTGCAGCTTCGATCGAGGCGATTCGCTTTGGCGTGCTTGATCACGCCACCCGAGTGACCAGCAGCGGCGTCGAGAACGGCATTGATCTCAACTTCGAGCTGCTGTTCGCGCCTGCCATCTTGCCGTTTCACGTGCCGGGCTCGCCATACGTCAACCTGGGAACCAGCTTCAACGGCGCCGGCCACAACACCGATCAGATTTACACTGGCCTGGTCTGGGAATGGAACATGACCAAGCGTATATTTGCCCGCTTCGGCGGTGGTCTGGCGCTGCACAATGGCCAACGCTATTACGACTCACCGCAACAGCGCGCATTCGGCCAGCGTGTCCTGTTCCGTGCCAGCTTCGAGCTGGGCCGGCGCTTCGGCAGGCATCATGCCTTGGCCATTGTTTACGACCACATCTCCAACGGCCCAATGGGCGGGCCCAACGAAGGTCTCGACAACCTCGGCCTGCGCTACAGCTACCGTTTTTAGATGCAAAGGGTCATCCCGTGCAAGCGCGTAGTGGCGCGCAGAATGATCATGAAGGATTACAACAACCGCCGCTGCAGTTCCTGATCGCAGTCAAAGGCATGTCCGGCCAGGGCGACCATGGTCGAGTCGAACAGGCGGCGGTAATCCGCATCGTGCTCGTAATGCTGCCAGCGCCGCAGCCATTGGCGCGCATCGCTCGCGGCAAAGGCGCTGGCGGGGGCGAAATCGGGTGCAGCGGCAATGGCCGCATCGTCGTAGGTCAGGCCCAACCGGCGAGCCAGGTCTGCACGATAACCACACTCGCTGATCCAAGTGTTGTAGTTGATGCACACCAGCGGCGCGGGCAGATAGCGGCGCATGCCGAGATACTCGCGCGCGTGCTGTTTCCAGATGCGGCGTGCGGTCTGGTCATTGACTTCGCCAAAGCCCGACTTGCGCCGGCTGGCAAACAAATTGAACGGATCGCGCAGAATGAGCACGTTGATTTGGCGCCGCGAGGCGCCGACCCAAGCATCGTGGCACTCGCTGTTGATGGGCTTGGCCAGCATGCCCAGGAAACAGTCTTCGTAACTGTGGAGCAGATAATCCTTGCGGCTGAATGCGCCGCGGCGCTCGCCATGGATGTCGAAATCGGCATAGTTGGCCATATATGGCAGGCCATGGGCCAGCGGTCGGGCACTGACAAAGGGATTGGTTCCGGGCTCGGCGCAGTTGAGAAAGCACAGCCGGCCGCCTGCCTGGCGCATGAGCCAATTGATGATGGCGTGATTGCCGCTGCGCGACATGCCGACGATGCGCAATTCCGTGTCGTTGACGATCGGGTTTTCGCTCGGACTCATACATGCGGTGCACTTGCTGGGTGAGCCCGATTGATATGGGCGGCACCGGCGCCGGACAAGCGTTGATAAAGTGCCAGCAGTTCATCAACGCGATGGGCGCAGGTGTGGCGCGCCAGAATCGTCTGTCGCCCAGCCCGCGCCAGCGCCGCGGCGGCATCCGCATCGTGCAGCACCATGCGCAGCGCCCGGCGCATGGCGGCGCCGTTTTTTGCCAGCAAATAATCCTCGCCCGGCGCAAACAGCCCTTCCGTATCCCGCCACGGCGCACAGATCAGCGGAATGCCGCAGGCCAGCGCCTCGAATACACGAATGGTGGGAATGCCCGGCAACGCCCGCACATAGGGCCGGCGCGGCACATGCAGCGTGACACGATGGCGGGCGAACACGGCCGGCACCTCGAAATTGGCCAGCCAGCCGCGATAATCGATGCCGGCAACCGCCAGCCTGGCGCGCACATGCCGCGGATAGCGCACACCATGGGCGGTGCCGCGCAGGCCCAGCGCGCGTGCCGGTCGCAGCAGAAATTCATCGAGTTCGCGATCACGTTCGCCATCGCCCCAATTGCCGATCCAGATCAGATCGGCCTGCCGGTCCTGTACTGGCTGCGGGCGAAACACATGCACATCGGCCGCCTCGTGCCAGGTCCAGACACGCTCGGCCCAACCGGCCCACAAATAGCGCTCGCGCACCGCCTCGCCGAATGCGAGCACGCCATCGTAGTCCTCCAGCTGGTAAGCGGCGATGCCGCTGGCAGCGGAGACACTGCGGTGATGGGTGTCGTGAAACAGCAGCCGATAGTGGTGGCTGCGGTGATGCCGGCCGATGCGCGCGACCAGCGCCGGATCGTTCCACTCATGCACCAGCACCAGATCGGCGCCATCCAGGGCGGCATCCAGATCCAGCGTTGCAAGATGGTAAAAGCGGCTGCGCAGCCCCGGATAATGGGCATGAAATGCCTGCACCGCGGCCACGCCCTGCTGCGCGCGCAAATGCCGCAGGCTCCAGCCATCTGCGGGCTCGTAAATGCGCACTTCATGGCCGCGGCGCTGCAGCTCGCTGGCCACGCCGCGCAGGAAATGCGCGTTGCCGTGGTTCCAGTCGGAAACCAGCGAATGATAAAAGAACACTATCCGCATTGCTTGGCAGCCCGTGCCGTGGTGCGGCTCGCCTGCAGCGCCTGGTACAGCTTCAGATAGCGTTCGCTCATGGCGGCGGCACCGTAGCGCAATGCCCGCATGTGGGCGCGCAGGCCATAAGTCTCGCGCAGCCGATGATCACCGCTCAGGCGCTGCAGCGTCTGCACCAGGGCCTCATCATCGTCCGGCGCCACGAAACAGGCCGCATCGCCCCAGATTTCGCGCAGGCTGGGAATGTCACCCAGCACCAGCGCACAACCGGCGAGCGCCGCCTCCAGGATGCCGAGCCCAAATGGCTCGTAGCGGGCGGGTACGGCATAAATTGCGGCCGTCTGGTACTCATGCAGCAAGGCCTTGCCACTCAGCGGAGCCAATGCCTGCACACCGGCGAGTTGCAGGCCCTGGCCGTCGGGGCCGCGGCTCGGGCCGATCAGCCGCACCGGCCAGCGCAGCCGCGGCGCACAGCGCACCAATGCCTGTAGATTCTTGCCTGGATCCCACAGGCGCCCGCAAGCCAGGATGCGCGGCTGCTTGATGCCCGGCGTGAATACTTCCGGGCGCCGGCCATTGGCAATAACGCGCCCGCCCACAGCGGCACCATAATGCGTCTGCACCGCCGCTAACATGGCATGCGTGGGCGCGGTCACCACGTCGGCGCCGGCCAGGCCCCGGCGCACTGCCTGCCAATAGCGCTGCCATTGCGGGCCCGGCGGCAGGCCGCGCACGGCCGCGAACCAGGAATAAACACAGGAATGGGCGGTAAGCACAACCGGTGCCGCCCATTCCAGTGCCGCAAAACTGTATTGGTTGAGATGCACCACATCCGGCTGCCATTCACCGGCGAGCCGCTGCAGCCAGGCACCGGCACTGTCAACGTCCGCCCAGGGCGCCTGCATCCATTCGAGTCGATAATCGCTCTCGTATAGGCGCAGGCCCGGCACTGCCAAGGCTGCCCGGCGCTGCGTCCGATCCAGCGGCCCGCCCAGGGTGGCAAGCGCCACCGCAATGCCATGCTCGCCGAGGCCGCGTGCCAGTTCCAGTGCGAAATCACGCACTCCGCCCAGCGTGTCGGCCGTCAGCAGCACCCGGCGCGGCATCATGAGCCGGCCTCATCGTAGTGCAGCGCGTCGTGCATCGAGGCGGCCGTGCGGGCACGAGTCGCCGGCTGCGCAAGCCAGGCATGCAACCGGCGCAGGCCCGCGCGCACGGGCACATGCGCCCGCCAGCCGGTGGCCCGCTGAAAGCTGCGTGTATCAGAGACGTAATACGGCTGATCACCGGTGCGCCAATCTGCGAACTCGACTTGCGGCTGCAAGCCGAGCTGGCGCATGTGTTGCAGCAGCTCGCGCAGGCTAAGCGTGTTGTCCGGGCCACCGCCGATGTTGCAGGCGTGCCCGGCAAGCGTCTGCATGTTCTGTTCGGCCTGCGCGAATGCCGCCACCAGATCATCCACGAACAGCACGTCGCGCACCTGTTTGCCGTCGCCGTAAATCGTGATCGGCTCGCCGGCGATGGCACGCAGCA
>DATGUT010000012.1:0-9333 GCA_035301185.1 Salinisphaeraceae bacterium | reverse complement strand
TCGCATCGGCATGTCACCGTCATAGAAGTTCACGGTTTTGCGTACCGCGGCGCCGGCGCTGATGACATGGGCGATCATCGCTGCCACGTTCGCGCGTGACGTGACACGCTTGTCTTCGGGCCAGTCGTCGCCGGCTTCGCTGATCAGCTGGATGCGACTGGTCAGCGGCCTGTCTGTCAGTCGCGCCGGGCCGAGAATGGTGTAATCGAGATCGCTTTCGCGCAGATAGGCATCGGCATCATGCTTGGCACGGGCATAAGGATAGAATGCATCATCGGCATCGAGACGCTCGACATCGGTGGCGGCATTGGCATATGAAACAAGCACAAAACGCCTGACTCCGACCTGCTCCGTCGCATCGATGGCGCGGGTCGCCGCGGCATAATCCACGGCATGGGTGCGTTCCGGATCGCCGCCACCGGCGCCCGCCGCAAACACCACGGCCAGGGCATCGTATAGAAAATTCTTCAAATCCTCGACGTCGGCAGTCTCCAGATCGAGCTCGAACGGCTTGCCGCCGACACGCCGAATATCCTCGGTCTGCTGGATATCACGAATCAGGGAATCCACGACATAACCTGCCGCCTGGAGCTGTTCCGTGGCCAGCCGGGCGACCCTGCCGTGTCCGCCCAGGATGACGATGCGATTGATTTCCGGCATGAGCCTGTCCTCGCTGCAAATGAGTCGCTTCGTTTCAGTGAAACGCACCCGTGGCAGCAAAGCCATGCGGGTTCTTGCATAGCGACCCTGGGGTTTGTATGCATAGGAAGCCCCCGGAGAACGGGGGCTGCAGGTCTTGTTGGCACGTGCGAGACCGGCCTGCACTTCCATGCCAGGCAAGGGGGGAGACTTGCGTGTGCCTGCACATGCAACAAGCCCTGAACCACAATCTACGCTTGTGTGCGCGCATTTCCATCCGTACGAATACCTGGTGACCCGCGGGTTGATACGGAAGCCATCCATGCATTGATCCGGTCAAGCGGGCCCGATCAGGTCACCCGGCGGGGGACTTCGGGACGTGCGCCAGCGTTCGTGGCGGAACGAGATCACGCGCTATGGACTATTGTTGAGCCACGTTCAGCGTCAACGCTGTGCCGTGAGGAGACTGCGCAGGTATGATCCCGCTACCGCGGGGCGGCGTTGACAATGTCGGCATGGCTGCCGGCCAGTTCACAGCGCACCAGAGCAGCCACAAAGCGCGGATATGTGGCACGGTCGACCCACTGCGCCAGATCACCAGCGCTGTTGCCGAGTTCCAGGTGCCGTGCCGCACGCAATGACAGCTTGTCGGCGAACGGGTACAACTCCGGCCAGGCGGCCTGCGTCTCGCGGAAGAAGATGTCGACACCGACATCGCCGATGCCCTTGCATTGCTTGAGGCGCTTGCGCTCGAACCCCGGGTCGCGCTCGGCACGTTGGCGCAATTGCCGCAGGTCGCCATGATATTGATCCAGCAGATGCGCACAGCTATCAGCCAGCTGGGACGAGGTCTTTTCATCGTAGCGGGCATAGCCGGCGCGGTTGAGCGCATCAGTGCGCTCGCGCCATGTTGCCTGCGCCATTCCGGCAGCCGTTGTCCAGCCCTGCGCGGCCAGCGCCCTGGCTGCGTGCATGGCAATATCCGCACTGATGCGAGTACTGGCGAGGAGTGCAAACGTGAACACACGAAACAGCGGAGAAGGCGTGTTGCGGCTGATATCGACACCCAGTTCGCTGGCGAAGCTGCGACCGTGACGTTCGAGCAATGCGTCGCATCTGCCTTGTTTCATATCCATTGGAAGAGACCTCCGCTTGCCCGGGAATGAGACCCTTGCCGATATTGTCTTTGCAGGCCGCGCGTACGACAAGTGGGACGAATACATGTGCATATCCACGCCGACAGCCATCTTGCCGCAGCGCGTGTCTGCGTTCCCTGCCGGTCAGCGGCAACCGCTATCGGGTGCCTCCGAACGGACAAACGCGGGAGAGGCCGGCCATTCAACTGTCACCGGCCGAGCGAGCGGTCGCAATGAGATCGGACACATCGGCTCCGTAACCGAACAGATGGAAGCCGTCCCGGTGATCCATCTGCACCAGCGCGCCCACCTCCGTGATGAAATCCTCCGGATGCGGCACATGTGACCACAGCATGCGAAACAGCATGTCCATGTTCTCCTTGCTGAACGCTTGCATGCCGGGTTCGGCGAAGATCTCGGCGCGTGCATTGTCGGCCACCTTCGCCAGCATGCGGCCGGGCACCTGCTGCATGACGCCCACCTGAACGGGCAGGCGCAGACCGCGCGTGCGAACCGTGGCCAGCCATTTGCGCATGTTGTCGGCGCTGAAGCTGGCCTGCGTGATGACCCGCTGTGCGCCGGCGGATTGCTTGCCCAGCAGGGTTGTGGCGCTGCGGGCGCGATGGTGCGCACTCGTGCGGCGGAAATACGCTTCCGGATAGGCGCCGACGGAAACATGAAAACCTTGTTCACGAAAGAAGTGAATCAGTTCACCCAGCGCGGGGATATTGGTGCCATGGCCGGGATTGCCCGATACCACGAGCACGCTGCTGACTCCGGCAGCACGCAGCTGTTCGCAGGTCTTGTCACGATCCGCAACCCGGTTTGCGGGGGTGTGTACGGTCACATGGCCGCCACTTCGAGCCGCCTTGTCAATGGCTTCTTCGAGGCTATTGATGCACGGCATCAGCACTTCATCGGCGCCCGCCTGCAGCAATTCGCGGGCGCTCTTCGAACCCAGGGCTTCAGCGCTGACGTGCATGGCGATGGAACACCGCCGCGAGCAGCATTTTGTGGTACGAGGAGAAACGTGCGCGCCTCGTGCCGCAATGCCGCCGTTTCAACGGATACACGCCCCGGAGCAGGACTCTCGGGGCACGTATCTGTCTCGGCATGCGCACAGATGCTTCTGGTATCCGGGCGGGATCAGATGTCCTTGTCATCGTTGCCGCTTGCTGCATCGTTCGTTTCGGCAGAACGGCCGTCATCGGTCGCGCCGGAGTCGTCGTCGCTGATACCGCTGTCAGTGCCGCCTCCGGAACTGTTGCCGAATTCATGGTCATTGTCGGCGCCGGAATCGGCGCTGCCGGATTCATGGATGTTGCTGGAGGCAGGCTCGCGACTGCCAGCTTCGCTGCCGTCGGTCGTGCCGGAGTCGCTGCCGCTGACATCGCTGTCGGTGCCTGATCCGGCACTACTGCTGCCGAATTCATTGTCATCATCCGAGCCGGAGTTGCGATCGCCTGCTTCATGGTTGTTGCTGAAAGCGGGCTCGCGGCTGCCGGATTCGTTGTTGCCAGTGGCACCGGTTGGGCTGCTGCCGGAGCTGCCTGCGCGATTGTTGTAATCCATCGCGCCGCCATGACCTGAGCGACGGTTTTCGCGGTTCATATTTTGGTGTTGCTGGCCGCTTGCCGGACTGTCGTAACCGCTCCGATCCTGATTGTAACGATTCGTGTCGCTGGGCTGGTTCGGACCCTGATTGTAGTGCTGCATGTGGCCGCGTTGGTTACGCTGCTGGTAGTTGTAATTCTGCGGCGGCTGGTTGTGGTAGCGGTTCATGTTGCCGGGCCGGTTCGGGCCCTGGTTGTAACGCTGCATGTTGCCGCGTTGATCACCCTGCTGGTAGTTGAAGTTCTGCGGGGCGTGACTGTTGTAGCCGTCGCTGTTCTGGCTCCAGCCGCTTTGTGCGAATGCAAGACCGCCTGCCGCCATGGTCAGTGTTGTGATGGCAAGCAGTCTCGTCGGTATGGAAATGTATTTGCTGTACATGGCACCTCACCTCTCATTTGCAGATGCTGCTTTGATGCCCTTCTCATTGTGTGAGTTGGCCGCCTGACTTATAACTAGGGTTAATGCCAGGTCGACCAGGGAACGAGCCGAGTCGCCGGCGCAAGAGCGGGAGAGGGTTTGACCAGCGCATCGCGGAGGATCGTGCCGCCGCGGCCACAATCAAGGCGGCCGTTGGCGAATCCAATGGCCACCGTGTTGCTCGTGCCCGCTCAATATTCGTCATCCTCCCCCGGCTGGAAGCGTTCGGCTTCGCGTGCTTGCTGGTAACGGGCCCGCTGACGATAACCGTAGGTGGCATTGCGTACGGTGTCATCGCTTTCCAGGCTGCCACCCAGCGTGCCGGCGATCGTGGCGATCGATGCGGCCAGCCAGGCCAGCCGGGGATAATTCAGCCAACTGATGTCGTGCCCCAACGCCTGCGTGAACAGGGCGGGTGTTACAAGCAAGCCGACGGTGACGAGAAACAGAACAACCAGCATGATGTAATAATGGATGACGCCGATCAGCAGCGTGAATACGGTCGTGAGGTTGTAGATGCGCCCGTACAACGGCGAGATGCGATCGTACTGGCGTGCCCAGAGGTGATGGTCAATGATGAACCAGGCCACCATGGCGCTGATGGCACAGCACATCAAGGCGATAAGCCGGCCACTGCCGTAATCATCGCTCAACAGCCAGATCTGCTGGTAGATGAGTGCATAGGCGCCGGAGGCAAAAGCCACGGCCAGAACGCGACGAAAGGTCGGAATCAAAGACAGCGGCTGATTGGCTCGCACCATGCCGACCAGCAGCGTATAGAAGCCGCGGAAGCGGTGCGGTGCGATAAAGCGCACATCGATTTCCCGGACATCCCTTGTGACTCGTTCGCGTATGATCGGTGCGAATTGATCCGCCACGCGCTTGCCCACCAGATTGCGTGCACTGAGTTTGCGCAGGCCGCGCTGCAAGCGTGAGCGGTGTTGGCGATTGACATGCTGCTGCTGTTGGAGACGTGCGGCGTTCGAGCTGCCGTGATGCAGTTCATTGATCAATTGCAAAACGGCCTCACGCAGTTTTCGCTTGAGCCGCAGGGCGCCGAGCGCCGGCAGCGACAGTACGGCCACCCCGCGTTCCACGCTGATTTCGGCAACAACCAGCCGGCCGCTGCGCAGCATCGGCAGGTCCGTGACACAAACGACATAATGCCACTGTTGGTTCGGTTTGTACTCCTCGGCCTTGGCCAGAATGTGCGTCGTGTCGCCCTGGGCGCCGATCAATGGATCAGTGGTTGGGGAAACCTGCCATCGATAGCGGTCATCGACGTGGTGCGCCAGCAGTTTTACAAGATCATCGATGACTTGCTTGTTCATGTCGGTGGCCAGGCCCGGCGCCGGCAGCATGCCGACAGTCAAGGCCGGTCGTCGGGCCGGCACTCGGTTGTGCGGGATGGTTTGCTCAGTCATGGCTGCTCTCGTGGTATCGCCCGGCTGGCCGTGTATGCCTTGGCCGGTCGTGAGCCTGCATGGCTCGGTGCCAATGGCCAATGCGTATCCATGCGACTCAGGGCTGCGCATGCGCAAGCAGGTTGAACCAGGGGACACCGACAAACCAGAGGATGTAGGTCAGAGCGACGACCAGCAGACCATCGATGCGCTGCAATGCGGCCGGCGGGCGCTGCAGGTACCTCCACAGCAATGCCAGCACGAGTGCGGCGTGGGGCAGCACAAACCAACGCAAGCCGGCGAATGCACCCTCGACGACCGCAAGCCGTTCGAATACGAGGACGAGGGCGGCGGCACCTGTGATGAACAGGCCTGCAAATAGAAGTGCCGGCTGTAAACCGAAGCGCTCGGCCAGTGTGTGCTTGCTCACGCTGGCATCTGCCTCGCGATCGGGCACACCGGCGAGAATGATCGCCGGCACGATTGACAGCAGCAGTGGCGCGGCCAGCAACCATAGATTGGCATCGAGGATGGCGGTTCCTTGCAACAGGCCGCCCAGCACCAGCACGAGGGCGCTGTGAGTGAAGGCGACATCCAGCTCGCCCAGGCTGCGATAGCTGAGCTGCAGCGGCGGCACGGTATAGCCAAGTGTCAAAACCGCCGCCAGCAGCATCCACAGAGCCGTGGCCAACGGCGCCGGCGCAACGCTCACGCCGGCCGCGCCCGCGGCTGCTGTGCCGATGAGTGCGAAGCCCGTGGCCAGCCGCAGTTGCTGTGGGCTCAGTGCGCCGGTCACCAGCACGCGCGAGCCGCCGGTGAACGGGCCGTGATTGGTGTTCACACGGTCCGAGGGCAGGTCGATCCGGTCGTTGCAGAACACGGTGGCCGCTTCCAGCAGGGCGATGAAGACAAGCCCGCAGAGCAGGGCGACCCAGTCGATGCTGCCGGTGGCGGCAACAAGCGCACCGAGGCCGTAGGCGGCCCAGCTCATCGGATAGAACTGCAGGCGCAATGCCGCCACCCAGGGCTTGATGCGCGCCGCCAGGCGTGCCGGCCGCGAGCGTACTCCGGCGCGCAGCGCAAAGCCGCGCGCGCGGGCACGTTCCAGCCAGCGAGCACGTTTGTCAGCGTCGGCTGTGCGCACCGGTCCGAATACCTCGGCGCGGGTCGGTCCGGCGCCGCAGAAACCCAGCGTGGCGTTGCGCATGGCGTGAATGCCCGGCGCCTTGAACAGCCAGTGATAGACTGGAGGCGGTGTATCCATGGTGATCAGCAGCTGCGCTGTCTTGTCGTGCCACAGGCCGTGCCATTGCGTGGCGCCCGGGCCGTAAAAGCGAAACGCCGTGCCGGGCAGCACCAGCCGATCGAGAAAGCCCTTGAGCCGGGCCGGCATCGTGCCCCACCAGGTCGGATAGACGAATACCAGATGATCGGCCCAGGCGAGATCCGCCGCGGCGGCCTGCAGATCCGGCTCCAGTTGCTGGTCTTCGGGCGCGACCTCGATCACGTCGCTGGCAAAAGACAACGCCCCCAGTTCAAGCCGGCGCAGCTCGACACCGGCCTGCAGCGCACCCGCGGCATAGGCGTCGGCGAGCGCGCCGCACAGTGACTCGCGGCGCGGATGGCCGAGCACGAGCAGCACGCGCAGTGACTGCCGGCTCTGTGTGGTGCTCGCCGGCGCTGAGTCCGTCTGCCGGGCATCGTCGGGTTCCCGGGCAACCGGATGAGCAGGGCGGATGGCGGCCTTCATGGCTTTTCTTTCAGCGCTGGATGACGCTGCCGTCGTCATCCAGCAGCGGATAGCTGCCCTGTTCATCGTGATCTTCGGGGCCGACCAGCGACGGCGTGAAGGCACAGATCACCGTCATGCCGTTTTCGCTCGACAGGATGTGCTGCTGATGCTTGTCTAGGGCGTACATGGTGCCGGGTTGCAAATCCCATTTGCCGCCTTCGGTGAGGTCTTCGATCTGACCCTCGCCTTCGATGCACAGCACCGATTCCTTGTGATTCCTGTACCACATGTGCACGTGCTGGCCCGGCTTGATGTAAGTCTCGTGCAGGGAATGGCCCATGCCGTCGGCACGCAGGGTGTAGCGGCGGCTGATCCATTGTTCTTCATCAATGGCATTGTTCTGTGCATCTTCGTGGCTGCGTACGATCATGATTGCGTCTCCTTGATTACTCTGTGTGAACAGGCAGCTAGCCCTTGCCGGCAACCAGCTGTTTCATGGATTCCTTGATGATGTGGAAAGCATCCGGATCGCCCTTGGACATGGAGGCCATGAAGCTCTTGGCCTGCGCGAAATCGATATGCGGGGGCAGGGGTGCGATGTCGGCATCGGTGTAGGCATTGATGACAACGGGGCTGGCGGCGGCAAGCGCCTGGTCCCAGACGCCATCCACGTCATCCGGGGACGTCATGCGCAGGCCCTTGAGGCCGAGCAGTTCGGCGTAGTCGTCGTAGGCGAAATCGGGCAGATCCTGGGAGGTTTCGTATTTCGGATCGCCTTCCATGATGCGCTGTTCCCAACTCACCTGGTTGAGATCGCGGTTGTTCAATACCAGTATCACGGCGCGCGGGTCGGCCCATTCCTGCCAGTACTTGGCCAGGCTGATCAGCGCCTGATTGCCGAGCATCTGCATGGCACCGTCGCCCACCATGGCGATGGCCGGGCGATCCGGATGGGCGAACTTGGCTGCCAGCAGATAGGGCACACCGTTGCCCATCGACGCCAGCCCGCCGGACACCGAGCCGCTCATGCCGCGGCGAATTTGCAGACAGCGTGCATACCAGTTGGTGGCCGAGCCGACATCGCTGATCAGCATGGCGTTGTCGGGCAGACGCTCGCTGAGGGAGTGGAACACCTGCTGCGGGTTGATCGGGTCGGCGGCCACCTCGGCGCGCTCGGACACCAGCTGCCACCAGTCGCGGGTCTTCCTGATCAGTTGGTTCTGCCAGTCACGGTCGCTCTTGCGCGATACGCGCTCGGTGAGCGCGGCCAGCGTTGCCGCGGCATCACCCTGCAGATTGATTTCGGTGGGGTAGCGCAGCCCTAGTGCCTCGGCGTCGATATCGATCTGCACCGCGCGGGCCTGATCATCCGCCGGCAGGAATTCGGCATACGGAAAGCGCGTGCCGACCAGCAGCAGGGTGTCGCAGCCGTTCATCATGTCCTGCGTCGGTTCGGTGCCGAGCAGGCCGATGGTGCCGGTGACGTATTCCACATCGTCCGGGATCATGGTCTTGGCGAGAATCGCCTTGGCCACGCCGGCACCCAGCTGATCGGCCAGCTCCAGCACCTCGTCGACCGCGTGCTTGCAGCCGGCACCGGCCAGCACCGCCACCTTGTCGCCGGCATCGAGCAGCTCGGCAGCTGCATCCAGATCGTCGGCTGCCGGCAGTTGCCGGGGACGGCGATAACCGACGCCGGAAAACACCGCGCCGTGACTGGCCGGCGGCTTTTCCATGGGCTGATCCTGCACATCGTTGGGCACGATCAGCGCGGTCACCGTGCGGCGTGCCATGGCGATGCGCATGGCCTGATCGACCAGATGGCGGGCCTGCGGCGGGTCCGAGACCATGTGCACGTAATCGCCGGCCACGTCCTTGAACAGGGTGGTGAGATCGAGTTCCTGCTGGTAATCGCTGCCCAGACTCATGCGTGCCTGCTGGCCGACGATGGCCACCGCCGGCACATGATCCTTCTTGGCGTCGTACAGGCCGTTGAGCAGATGCACGGCGCCGGGGCCGGAAGTCGCCACGCAGACACCGGGCGCATCGGTGAATTTGGCATGGGCGCTGGCCATGAAGGCGGCCAGCTCCTCGTGGCGCGGCTGCACCATGCGCACCGTGTCACCGGAGCGGCGCAGGGCGGCCATCATGCCGTTGATGCCGTCACCGGAGTAGCCGTAAATGCGGCTCACACCCCATTCGGCAAGCCGCTGGATGATGAAATCGCTGACAGTCTGGCTCATGGCTTGTCCTCGTATTGGGTGGGTGGTCGGCGCTGTGGCAGGTGGTGGTGTCATGTCTCAAAAACGGCTGGCGCTGGCCTGCTCCCAATCACTGCTGTAGATCTCGGGCACCCGATCGGCGAGAAAATCACCCGGCTCCACACGCGGAT
>DATGUT010000011.1:0-2939 GCA_035301185.1 Salinisphaeraceae bacterium | reverse complement strand
GGCTATTGCACGACCCAGCTGCCGTCGGCTTGCTGGCATGCCGTGCCTCTGACCTGATCCGGCTGGCCGTCGACCCGTGCCTGCATCGTGAATTCGCGGCAGGTGCGGTTGTTGCTGTAGTAAGTGTCGCTGGTTGGCGTCACCTCATAGTAGTCGTTGGTGCTGCCGCTGTTCCAGGAGCTGGTCTGGCCGGTTGAGTTGGTGGCCAGGGTGTTGCCGAATTGGCGTCGATCCTGGTTGCTCATTCTTTGCCCCAGGCGGCGTCCGACCATGGAGCCGACCACCGCGCCGGCGACCGTGGCAATGGTCTTGCCGCGTCCCCCACCCACCTGGTGGCCGGCCACGCCGCCGACAACGCCGCCGAGCAGGGCGCCGGTATCCCCAGTGTTCCAGCCGCCTGTATCAGCGCAGCCTGTGGCCAGTGCCACGGTTGCAACCAGGGCAGCCAGTAATGAAATCGCTTTACGCATAGAGTTCTCCTTGATGCGGTATCTTTTGGATTGCGTCGTTTGTCCGCATCATTCTACTACACTCCAGAATGAAATTTATGTCACAAGTTTGTCAGCAATATGGCAAAAGATTGCCGCGTGCGATGCTGAAAATGTATCCTACATGGATGTCCCACTGCCGGAATAGGCATGCAAAGCTGGCTGTTGCTCGGATTGGCCATCGTGCTCGAAGTGGCCGGTACCGTATGCATGAAGTTGTCGGAAGGTCTGACCCGGGTGCTGCCCATCATCGGTATCGTGGTCTTTTATCTGCTGTCGTTTGCAGCCCTGAGCATTGTGATCAAGCGCATCGACATCAGCATCGCCTATGCCGTGTGGGCGGGACTGGGCATCGTCTTGATCACTGCCATTGGCATCGTCGCGTTCAAGGAGCCGGTGACCTGGGTGCGCATCGCCTGCATCGGCCTGATCATTGTCGGCGTGATGGGGCTGAACCTGAGCGGCGCCCGGCATTGACGGGACGCAGGCCGTGGCATATTTGGAGGTAGTGCATGCGTGCATGGATTGTGGAACAGCCCGGCGCGGCCGAGGCAATGCAACTGGAACGTATCGAGCTGCCCGAACCGGGGCCGGAAGAAGTGCGCGTGGCCGTGCGCGCCATCGGCATCAACCGCGCGGACATTCTGCAGCGGCTGGGTCATTATCCGCCGCCGCCGGGCTTCGACCCGCGCATTCCGGGGCTGGAATATGCCGGCGTCGTGGCAGCCGTCGGCGCTCGCGTGCAACAACATGCGGTTGGCGATGCCGTCATGGGCTTGCTCGGTGGCGGTGCCTATGCCGAGCAGATCATCACCCATGAGCGCGACACTCTGGATATTCCGCAAGGTTTGTCGTTCAGCGAGGCGGCGGCGATTCCCGAGGCTTTCCTGACCGCGTATCGGGCCGTGTTCCTGGAAGCGGCGCTGCAACCGGGGCAGTGGTGCCTGGTGCGCGGCGCCACTTCCAGCGTGGGCCAGGCGGCGCTGCAGCTGATCCACGCGCTGGGTGCGCGCAGCATTGCCACCAGCCGTCAGCAGGCGCGGCTCGATGCGCTGGCCCCCATCGGCTTCGATCTCGGGCTGGTCGATGGCAGCGATGGCGTTGCCGAGGCCGTGCAGGAGCGCACTGCCGGCGCGCATGTGGTGCTCGATTTCGTCGGCGCCCCGGCATTGGCCGACAATCTCAAGGCGCTGCGCGCGGATGGCACCATGGTGCTGGTCGGGCTCATGGGTGGCAGCAAGACCGAAATCAATCTCGGCGCCATGCTCATGCGCCGTCAGCGCCTGCTGGCGATGACCATGCGCAGCCTGCCGCTGGAGCGCAAGATCATCCTGGCGCAGATGTTCAACGACCGCCTGCTGCCCTTATTCGAGAGCGGGGCGCTGCGGCCCATTGTGGATCGCGAGTTCACTTTCGAGGATGCCGTCGCAGCGCACCAATACATGGAAGCCGGCAACCACGGCGGCAAGCTGGTGTTGCTGCTGCGCGAATAGCCAGCGCAGGCGGGCGGCCCGCGCCAGAGCGCGGGCCACGTGTTCAGAACATTTCCGATTCGTCGATTTCAGTCGAGCCGTTGCGCGAGCTATGGCGGCTGCTGATGTGATCGCCCGTGATCATGTCCTCGTAGCTCATGCCGGGGCCGACCATGGGGTAGACTCCGGCATCGGGATCGACCATCACTTCGAGGAAGGCCGGGCCCTGGAAGTTCAGGAACTCCTCGATGGTCGCGGCCAGTTCGCTCTTGTCGGTCAGGCGCTTCGCGTATTCGAAGCCGTCGGCCTCTGCGGCCTTGATGAAGTCCTTTTTGTACAGCGACTTGTCGGACGCCGACAGACGCCCCTTGAAGAACAGCTTCTGCCATTGCTTGACCATGCCGTCGCCATTGTTGTTCAGTACCACGATCTTGACCGGCAGGTTGTAGGTGGTCGCCGTTTCCATTTCGCCGATGTTCATGCGGATGGAGCCATCGCCGTCGATGTCGATCACCAGCCTGTCGCGCCGTGCAAAGGCGGCGCCGATGGCGGCCGGCAGGCCAAAACCCATGGTGCCCATGGAGCCGGAAGTCAGCCACAGGCGCGGCTCGCGGAAATCAAAGTACTGCGCCGCCCACATCTGGTGTTGGCCCACGCCGGTTGAAATAATGGCTTCGCCCTGGGTGTGGCGATTGATCTCCTCGATCACGGCGTAGGGTTGGATCAGCGGCGAGGCATGGTCATAGTTCATCGGATGATCGCGCTTGAGCGCAGCCGTGTGCTGGTGCCAGGCGGAAAAGTCCTTGTTGAAGCCGTGCTCGCGGCCATGGGCGAGCAGTTGTTGCAGCGCCGGGCGCAGCAGCCCGACGTGGCTCCAGTCGACGCTCTTGACCTTGTCGATTTCAGAGGCGTCGGCATCCAGGTGCGCAATCGCGCGGGCGCTGGGGGCGAACTTGTCCGGCACACCAGCCACCCGATC
>DATGUT010000010.1:0-10175 GCA_035301185.1 Salinisphaeraceae bacterium | reverse complement strand
TGCCCAGGCCGCCAGTGCCGCATCCATGGAGGAGCATATTTATGCCTCGATCCAGCATGCGGTGCTGACCCAGCGGCTGACTTCTGACAGCCGTCTGCCGGAGTTGACGCTGAGCCGCATCTACGAGGTGAACCGTAGCGTGGTGCGGCGCGCGCTCGAGCGCCTGGCGGCAGCCGGCATCGTTGTGCTGCGCCGCAACCAGAGCGCGGTGGTGGCAAGCCCCGGTGCCGAGGAAACGCGCCAGCTGTTCGCCGCCCGGCGCCATGTCGAAGCCGAAGTCATGCGCCTGAGCGCCGGCCAGCTCGATGCCGCCACGCGCAAGGCCGTGGCAAAGATCGTCGCGGATGAGCAACAGGCACACATGGAGGGCATACATGACGATCGCATCCATTTGTCACTGGATTTTCACAAGCGCCTGGCCGGCGCCTGCCCGAACCAAGTGCTGGGCGCGATCCTGCAGGATTTGACCCTGCGCACCTCGATTGCCGTCGCGCTCTACAAGGTGCCCGGCATGGCCGCGTGCTATCGCGCCGGCGATCATCACGACATTCTGGAGGCGCTGCTGCAAGGTGATGGCGAACGGGCCGCGGCCGCCGCCTGCACGCATCTTGATTATCTCGAAGAGCGGCTGAACTACGCCACGCGCATGCGCCAGAATGATTTGGCGGCAATCCTCGGCGGCTGAACAAGCGCCACGTTTACCTACAACAAGCGAAGTGGAGATATAGCATGAAAGAATGGCTGAGAGCCTTGCCCAAGGCCGAGCTGCACCTGCACATCGAGGGCACGCTCGAACCCGAGCTGCTGCTCGAGCTGGCCGAGCGCAACAACGTCGCCATGCCCTACGAGCATGTCGACGATGTTCGCGCGGCCTATGAGTTCGAGAACCTGCAATCGTTTCTCGACCTGTATTACCAGGGCATGGCGGTGCTGCGCGATGCCGAGGACTTCTACGCGCTGGCGCGGGACTACTTCCGCCGCGCGCATGCGGATGGCGTGGTGCATGTCGAGCTGTCGTTCGACCCGCAGGCGCATCTGGTGCGCGGCGTGGCACTGGAGCCGCAATTCGACGGCCTGCGCCGTGCCATGCACGATGCCGAGCGCGAATGGGGCATGTCGAGCGCGCTCATCATGAGCTTTCTGCGCGATGAGAGCGCAGCCTCGGCACTGGATGTGCTGCAACAGGCCGAACCCTGGTACGAGCACATCGTCGCCGTGGGCCTGGACAGCGCCGAACAAGGCAATCCGCCGGAAAAGTTCAGCGAGGTATTCGCGGTGGCCAAGGCGCGCGGCCTCCCACGCACGGCCCACGCCGGTGAGGAAGGCCCACCGGCCAATATCCGCAACGCGCTGGACATCCTCGATGTATGCCGCATCGACCACGGCGTCAGCTGCATGCAGGATGCGGAGCTGGTGGATCGCCTGCGCGCCGAGCAGATCCCGCTGACTGTGTGCCCGCTGTCGAACGTGGCGCTGCGCGTGGTCGACACGCTGGCCGATCATCCGTTGCCGCAAATGGTCGACGCCGGCCTCAACGTCAGCCTCAACACGGACGATCCCGCCTATTTCGGCGGCGGCATGGTGAATAATTTCAGCGCCTGCGCCGAGACTTTCGGCTGGGACCGCGCCATGTTCCGCAAGCTGGCCAGCAACGCGGTGGAGGCGGCCTTCATGGCCGAGCCGCGCCGCGCACAACTGCTGGCCGCCATCGCCGACAGCTGAGCTGTCGGCGATGGCGGCGTGTTCCTGTTAGGCGTCGATATACCAGAAGCGTAACAGAAACACGATGGCGATGATCCAGGCGATCCAGTGCACATCGCGCACGCGGCCGGTGAGCAGCTTGATGCCGGCATAGCTGATGAAGCCAAACGCCAGGCCGTTGGCAATCGAATAGGTGAGCGGCATCATGATCGCCGTGAGCACGGCCGGCACCGATTCGGTGATGTCGTGCCAGTCGATCTCCGCCATCTCGCCCATCATGATGCAGCAGACAAACAGCAGTGCCGGTGCAGTCGCATAAACCGGCACGACGCCGGCCAGCGGCGCAAAGAAGATGCTCAGCAGGAACAGCACGCAGACGGTGATCGCGGTCTGCCCGGTACGCCCGCCGGCCTGCACGCCGGAGGCGCTCTCCGCATAAACCGTGGTACTGGACGTGCCGAGCAGCGAGCCGAAGAAGATCGCCAGGCTGTCAGCGAACAACGACTTGTTGAGCCGCTTCATGTGCCCCGGCACCAACAGGCCGGCACGCTTGGCAATGCCCATCAGCGTGCCGGTGGCGTCAAACAACTCGACCAGGAAAAACACCAGCACGACGTTGAGGAAACCGCCGGCCAGAGCACCCCTGAGATCCAGCTTGAGAAACGTCGGCTCGATCGATGGCGGCGCCGAAACCACGCCGGCAAACTCGTTGCCGGCAAAGAAGAACGATGCGACAGTCACCGCGACGATGCCGATCAGGATGGCGCCCGGCACGCCGACCCGATCCAGCGCCACAATCAAAAGAAAGCCCAGCGCTGCGAGCACCACGGAAATCTGGTTCAGATCGCCGAGCGATACCAGCGTTGCTTCCGAGCCGGTGACGACACCGGCGCTTTTCAGGGCAATCAAACCCAGGAACAGACCTATACCAACCGCAATGGCGCTGCGCAGCGACGTGGGGATGCCTTGTACGATCACGCTGCGCAGGCCAACGAGTGTGACGAGAATGAACAGGCAACCGGAGATGAACACCATGCCCAGCGCCGCCTGCCAAGTATAGCCAAGCTGCAAGACGACGGTATAGGTGAAATAGGCGTTCAGCCCCATGCCCGGTGCCAGCGCAATCGGATAATTGGCGTACAGGGACATGATCAGCGTGCCGAGCGCCGCCGCCAGGCAGGTGACGACGAACACGGCATCGTGCGGCATGCCGGCTTCACCCAGGATGATGGGGTTGACGAAAATGATGTAGGCCATCGTCAAAAACGTCGTGACTCCGGCGATCAGCTCCGTGCGTACCGTAGTTCCATGTTCCTGGAGTTTGAACATGCGGTCCAGAAATCCCGTGGGCGCGGTTGCATTCGACACGCCGTCTCCCTTTGAATCAGTTGAAGGGTGCATGGCCATGATAGTACTCCTCCTTATCCTTGGCACTCTGGTTTTGTAAATTCATGTGTGCTGCGCAGCTTGCAGCGGCTCTTGCCGGACGACATCAGCGCCGGTGCCGGCACTGGCCATAAAGCCAGGTCGAGGCGACGCTGCGATCATCACCCAGGATGAACAGCGCAAACAGTTTTTCGGCTATGGTTGCGGCGCGTGCCGTACGCCGCGCCAAGAGCGGCGTCGCCCCAGGATCGAGCACGACGAAATCCGCTTCCTTGCCGACGCTCAAGTTGCCCACGCTGTCATCAATGGCCAGTGACTCAGCGCCGGCAAGCGTCGCCAGATACAGCATGCGCGCCGGCGACAACGGCGTGTTCGTCATCTGCGACACCTTGTACGCCTCGGCGGCCGTGCGCAGCATGCTGAACGACGTGCCGCCGCCGACATCCGTGCCCATTGCCACCTGCGTGCCGGCGGCGCGGGTGGCGCCGTGCTCGAACAAGCCGCTGCCCAGAAACAGGTTCGACGTCGGGCAGAAGACAGTCACCGCACCAGTGGCTGCCATGCGCCGGCGCTCGGCAGCGGAGAGATGAATGCTGTGCGCATACAGGCTGCGCTCGCGCAACAGGCCGTAGTGGTCGTACACATCGAGGTAGCCCTTGCTCCAGGGAAACAGTTCCGCGACCCAGGCCACCTCGTTTCTGTTCTCGGACAAGTGGGTGTGGATATAAGTATCGGGATATTCTCGTGCCAGCCGGCCGACGGCCTGCAATTGCGCCTCGGATGAGGTCGGCGCGAAGCGCGGGGTAATGGCATAGCTCAGGCGCTCCACGCCGTGCCAGCGCTCGATCAATTCGCGCGACTGGCGATAGCCGCTCTCCGGATCATCCAGCAGATACGCCGGCGCATTGCGATCCATCAGCACCTTCCCAGCCGCAATGCGCATGCCGAGTGCCTGCGCCTGTTCGAACACCGGGGTGACCGAATGCTCGTGCACGGTGCCCATGACCAGCGCCGAAGTCGTGCCGTTGCGCAGCAGCTCCTGCATGAAGAACGCCGCCGTCTCGGCCGCCACTTCGGCATCGGCAAAGCGACCCTCGGTCGGAAACGCGTATTGCTCCAGCCAAGTCAGCAACTGCTCACCGTAGCTGGCGATCATGTCCGTCTGCGCATAGTGGATATGGCAGTCGATGAATCCCGGCACCAGCAGACGCCCGGACTGGTCCTCCACGGGCACCGCCTCGTCCAGGGTCGGCAACAACTCCGCAGCCGGACCAAGTGCCGCCACCTTGCCGCCCTGCACCACCAGCAAACCGTCCTCGAACACCTGCAGGGCGTCCGGATCATTGCCCTCGCCCGGGTCGTGCAGGCAATGTACGATGCAGCCACGAATGGCATGCATTTCAGCTGGCGTTTTCATGTATCTCCCTGGGCCCGTTATCAGGAGCCCTAACTCGCAAACCTGGCTCGATCGTTCGGAGTCAGTCTAGTTCATCAATGTCAACCATGGCAATAAAGAAGTTGTAACAATAAAATTTGAATCTGTACACAATTTATGACTTGCTTTGAATACAACTAAAGCAAAGCGTATGGATTTCCCACCGTTAAAGCTTTACCTACAACCTTGATTACAGCCATTGCAGGCAGGCGTGTTATCTACACCTGCTGCATGCACTGCCGCGAAAAACAGCCTTATATACGAATGGATGCAAGCGCCACCTCGCGCCGCATCTTGACGGTGTCCGGCGTCAAATCCCGTTCCGACAGGACGTTGAGCCAGGCTTGCTGCGGTCGAGCGCGGTAAAAGCGCTTGGGTCCTGGCTCCAGAAAATCATCCAACTCGACTGCTACCTGCGGATAAATCAGCGCATGCGCCTTGCGCGCCTCGGCCTGGTCGGATACGGCCTCGGCTGTACAGCGCAGGTACAGGCATTGCCGGTTGTTGCTGCCGCGGGCGCGGGTCGAGTCGTAGAAGGTCAGGAACACGTTGGGATTGGCGTGGATATTCTGCGAGTGCACGGCCTTGATCCACGATGACCAGTACAGATCGAGCTGCTCATCGGCCATGACGGTGGCCGGCGTATTCCACGGCTGCTCGCCCTGGCAGGTGGCGATATTGGCGTATTGGCAGGCTTGCAGAATGGCGGCGCATTGCGCGCCTGCATCGGCATCAGTCATTTCCTATTCCTCATATTGTGAATCCACATGGCAAAGGCGCGCCTGCCTTCAGACATCTGCCCGCGGCAGCCGCAGGCACACTTCCAGGCCCGGCTCGAGATTGCTCAACTCCAGGCTGCCACCATAGCGCTCTGCAATGGCGGCGACGATGGTCAGGCCGAGGCCACTGCCGTGCTGCCTGCCGCTGCGCCAGAATCTTTGCGTGGCCTGCGCCGCTTCGGCCGGCGGCAGGCCGGGACCTTGGTCCGAGACGCGAAAGCACACGCTTGTCTCGTCACTGGTGGCGGCCACGGTTACCATGCTATCTGCAGGCGCGTAGCGCAGCGCATTGTCGATCAGATTGCGCAGGGCCACCACTGCCAGCGCGGAGGCGACGGCCAACCGGGCCTCGCCGTCCCGGACTGTCTTTATGATGCGGCTTGCGCCGGCGTCGTTGCAATCGGCAATGGCACGCACCACGGTGGTGGCAGCGTCAATGCTGTCCCTCTCGTCAAACGGCAGGCGGCCCTCGACCCGGGCCAGCAGGAGCAGTTGCTCGAGCGTGGATTGCATGCGTGCCACGCCTGCCGCGGCATCGGCCAGCGCCGTCTCTGCCGTGCTGCCGGAAGTCATGCGCGCCACCTGCAAATGGGTGCTGATGGCGGTCAGCGGGGTGCGCAGTTCATGGGCGGCATCGTTGGTGAAATGGCGCTCGCGCTGCATGGCGTGCTGTGTTCTGCCAAGCAGCTGGTTCAGGGTTTCGATCAGCGGCTTCAACTCGAGCGGCAGGCGGGTCGTCGCCAACGGATCCAGCGCGTCTGGGCTGCGCTGCGCCAGTTCGCGGCGCAGGCGCCGCAACGGCCGCAGGCCGCGGGTCGTGCCCAACCACAGGAGCAGCAGCCCGCCGACGGCGGCGATCAGGAAAGGCATACCGACGGTCAAGGCAATCTGGCGGCGCAGCAGATCGCGCCCGGACATGCGATCCGCGGTGGTGATGCTGACGCCGCTGGCCTGCAGGGTGTAGGTGCGCCATACGTTGCCGTCGACCACTTGGGTGTGGAATCCCGGCGCGGCCATGGTGCCGCCCAGCTGCGCCGGCGCGCCGTCGGTTGCCGCGATCACATCACCGCGCATGGAGCGCACCTGGCAGGCCATGCCTTGACTGGCCGGTACGCTGAGCAAGGCATTGGAGAAATCGCGCCCGCCGCTGCTGCTCTCGAACGCCAGCTGGCGCTTGAGCAGGCCGGCCACCATGTTGGCCGACATGGCCAGCCGGTCGTCGAGCATGTTTTGCAGATCCTGCGACACGTCGCGCCACAGCCAGATGGCCGAGGCGCTCCACAGCAGCGTCAGTGCCACGCCGATGGAGATGACCAGCCGCAGCCGCAGGCTCATGAGGCGGCGTCCGCGGCGACACGATAACCCATGCCGCGCACGGTTTCGATGCTGTCGCCGCCGAGCTTGCGGCGCAGGTTGTGGATGTGCACATTCAGGGCATTGCTTTCGATTTCGATGTCGTAGCCATACAGGCTGTCCTTGAGCTGCTCGGCGCTCAGGCAACGCCCCCGGGCCTGCATGAGGCTGGTCAGGAGCGCGGTTTCGCGCCGCGTCAGCACCACCGGCTCACCATCGGCCCAGACATCGCCGCTGCTCGGATCGAGGCGCAGGCGCCCGAGTTCGATCATGTTCACGCTGCGGCCTTCGGCGCGACGCATGAGCGCGTGCAGGCGTGCCGCCAATTCCGCCAGATCAAACGGCTTGACGACATAATCATCGGCGCCGGCCTGCAGCCCCGCCACGCGATCCTCGAGCGCATCGCGCGCGGTCAGCACCAGCACTGGCAGCGAGGACTGGGCCGCGCGCAGGCGCCTGAGCAAAGCCATGCCGTCCTCGTCCGGCAGGCCCAGATCCAGCACCAGCACATCGCAATGACTGTGCGCGAGCGCAATTTCAGCTGCTGCCACGCCGGCCACCGCGTCCGCGGTCATGCCATGGGCCTGCAGGCCAGCCACGATGCCGCGGCTGATCAGCTCATCATCCTCTACAATCAATACACGCATGAACTCGCTTGCCTCCGGGGCAGCAGTGTACATGGCCGTCAAACCCGTGGAAAAATGCTTGGGCAACAGTTAACTTTGCCTTAATGGCCGCACGTTAGGCTACGCCACACGAATGGACACGGCGCCAAGCCGCAGCGGCTTGGCGCACCCTGCCCGGCATGATTCCGGTTTTGCACTATGGATATTCTATCGCTACAACTCGCCGGCCAGCTGGCCCTGGCCATGATCGCCGGCGTCTTGCTCAACCTGACCCCCTGCGTGCTGCCCGCCATACCGGTCAAGATCCGCACCATCGTGTATGAAGCCGGCCACAGCCGCCGGCAGCGCGCCATTGCCGCTGTCGCCTTCACCACCGGCACACTGCTGTTTTTCCTGCCGCTCGCCATCGCCACCGCCATGCTGCAGTGGACCTGGGGCGCGCTGTTCCAATCGCCCGTCGTGCTGGTGATTCTGATTCTTGCATTGCTGCTGTTTGCCTACACCACGTATCGGGATGTCGGCATTCCGGTGCCGAAATTCGCCTACAGCGTCGGCGGCCAGCGTTATTTCGAGCCTTTTCTGTCCGGCCTGTTCAGTGCCCTGCTGGCCACACCCTGCGTTGGACCGTTCCTCGGTGGCGTACTGGCGTTCAGCATCACCCAGCCAACCGCCTTCATCATCGCGGTATTCCTGGCCGTGGGCCTTGGCCTGGCGTTGCCTTACATCATCCTGCTGGCGCGCCCGAACCTGCTACAGCGCCTGCCGCGCGCCGGCGCCTGGACGGTGCGCATCCGCCAGGGCCTGGCGT
The DNA here is from genome assembly GCA_035301185.1 of Salinisphaeraceae bacterium. GTDB lineage: Bacteria > Pseudomonadota > Gammaproteobacteria > Nevskiales > Salinisphaeraceae > DATGUT01. The sequence goes on along the minus strand of DATGUT010000010.1, from coordinate 2,087 downwards.
TCGTGCTGCTGGCCGCGGCCGTATTCTTTGCCCAGAGCCTGGTGCCCGCTGCCGCAGGCCGCTGGCTGTGGCTCGCCTGGCTGGCGGCACTGGTGGTCTGGGCTGGGATCGGCTTATTGCGCTCGAGCGGACGCACGGCGCGACTCGTCGGCCCGGTCTTCGCCGTGGTCGGCGTGCTTTTCGTCTACAGCGGCGGGCTGATCTTGCCCACCACCGCTTCGGCCGCGCTCGCCTGGCAGCCATTGAGTGCGAAAAACTGGCAGCAGGCACAGGCCAGCGCCCGCCCCATGCTGATTGAATACACTGCAGACTGGTGCATCAACTGCAAGGTCCTGGAGCGCACCGTCTATGCTGATCCGCAGGTTGCTGCGGCGGCTCACCAGGCCGACATGATCACGCTGCAGGCGGACCTGACCAAACCGGACGAACGCCTGGAGCAGCATTTGGCCCAGCACGGCGGCGCCGCCTTGCCCTATGCCGTGGTGCTGGATTTGCAAGGCAATCAGATAGCGCAGTTTTCCGGCATGTTCACAACCGGTTCTCTCGTCACCGCCATTAATGCAAGCAACGGAGAATGATTCGCCATGAAACATAAACTCATGCTCACCCTCGGCATCCTGGCATTAAGCCTTGCCGGCGCTTCCGCTGCACTTGCACAGTTGCAGCAATCCGCATCCAAGGTGGAGGCGACGGCAACCTATGACACGGAAGATGCGCAACAGCTCAACGTGCAGCTGGATATCGCAGACGGCTGGCATGTCAACGCCAATCCCGCGTCGCTGGAATTTCTTATTCCGACGTCCATCACGGCCCATGCTGGTGACAACGAACTGGCGCCAGAAGTGGACTGGCCAGCAGGCAAGGACAGCGGCATCGAACTCGGTGGCACCGAGATCCAGGTCTACGACAGCGACACAGAGATCCCGGTGCAGCTGGACGACGCGGCCGCAAAGGCTCTGCAGGCGGGCCAGCTGGAGCTGGAAGTCGTCGTCCAGGCCTGCAGCGACGACGGCATCTGCCTGCCGCCGTCGACCTTGAATGTCACGCCATCCGCATCCTGATCGCTGATGCTCAGCTTCGGGCCGTTTTCGGCCGATGTCATCGTCGTTGTCCTGGCCCTGATCGCAGCCCTGCTGGTTGGCGCGCTGGCGGCACGCCGGCGCCCGCGCGGCAGCACGCGCAAGCTGGCCGGCCTGCTCATGGACATGACCCTGATCGGCTTGCTGGCGGCGCGCCTTGCTTTCGTGCTCGCGTGGTGGCAAAGCTACCTTGAACAGCCGCTGGCAGTTTTTTACATCAGTGACGGCGGCTTCATTGTCTGGGTGGGCGTCCTCGCCGCGCTGCTGTTCGCGAGCTGGCGCGTGCGCAAGAGCAAGCCGCTGTGGCAGCCGCTGGGCGCAGCGTTGGTCAGCGGCTGGATCGTCTGGGTCATGGCTGGTGCCATGCTATCGCTGACGTATACAGATCGGAGCCTGCCCGAGACGGCCTTGACCCGCCTCGATGGCAGCAGCATCCAGTTGGCGGCAGTCAGCGACCAACCCATGGTCGTCAACCTGTGGGCGACCTGGTGTCCGCCGTGTCGGCGGGAGATGCCCATGCTGGAGGCTGCCCAAGAGCGCCATGACGATGTAACCTTCGTGTTCCTCGATCAGCGCGAGGATGCCGCCGCGGTTCTCAATTTTCTCGATGATGAAGGCCTGGAACTGGATCATGTGCTGATCGACAGCCACGGCAAACTGGCCGAGCTGTCCGGTTCACGCGCCCTGCCAACGACCTTGTTCTACAATGCCGACGGCCAGCTGATCGACACCCATGTCGGCATGCTGACCCATGCCAGCCTGACCGCCAAGCTGGAAAAACACAATCTGATCAACACCAGCAAAACCGCACCATAAGGGAGACTTTAGTGACGCTTAGAAACATTCTGCTGCCGCTCGTCCTGCTTACTCTGGCGACCGCGGCCTGCGCGCAGACAAGAGACGACCTGCCTGCACCGATTCAGGCCCTGCAAGAGCGTGGCATCGAAATCGTTGCCGAGTTCGATGCACCCGGTGATCTCACTGGTTATGCCGGCATCGCCAATCAGC
>DATGUT010000009.1:0-5345 GCA_035301185.1 Salinisphaeraceae bacterium | reverse complement strand
ATCTGCTCGCTGCCTGTTGTCGTAGAATTCGTCTCGTCGCTCATCCGTCGCCTTTTGGGGTCATGCAAACCTCTGCCTTGTCCCCCGTCGACATTATGACATTAGTTGTGCAAAGCACATAAAAAAGGCCCCCACGAAGGGGGCCAAATCATGCCTCTCTCCTGGGGGAAAAGAGAGGCTACTGGAAGATGGTGCGGCTTAACCTCGAAAAGGGGAACGAGGGACAAACAACCGCGCGGGCGCTGCGGGATAACTGCCCGATCCATCTTCCATGTCCGGCGCAGGGGAGGAGATGAATCCTGCGCCAGGGAGAACCTTTTTGCGCACCCCATCAATCTGCTGCTGCTGATCTGCCATGGCCCAGTCCGCTCCTGCATCTACGCTGCAATTGCCTGTTAGTCTGGCCTGTTTCATGAGCGCCTGGCCATGGGTTTCATTACTTGGCCCATGCAGGGAAAATACCAGCTTGACCACGTTGCAGATTTGCATTATGGGCGAGCCAAGCGATTGAGCGTGTGCCGTTTTTGGCTCCGTCCTCTGCATGCCGCCGCTGTTGTGAAAACATGTCTGTTACTCTGCGCCGGCGCAGGCGACACCATGCCTCATGCCGTGCTGCGCCGCCGCCAGGATACGGCGCGTTCGCGCTCGAGCAGCGTGCGCAGCTGCTGCAGATACGTTGCCGTGTGGCGGTGCCAGTCAAAGTGGGCGGCGCTCTGCATGGCGGCCGTGGCGCATTGCGACCATAAATCCCGGTTGGCAAGCAGGCGGCACAAGGCGTTGCCAATCGCGGCCTCATCATGGGGATCGACCAGCACGCCGCTGCCGTGTTCGCCCACGATGTTGCAGGGGCCGCCGCGATTGGTGGCCACCAGCGGCAGGCCGCAGCGCGCGGCTTCGATCAGGGTCAGACCGAACGGTTCGCTGTAGGCGACGTTCGCGAACACGCCGCGGCGCCTGGCGGCCCAGCGATAAATCGCGCTCACATCGCCAGGCGCGTGGCTGGCCGGCAGGGCGACGTGGCCATGCAGGCCGCAGCGTTCGATCAAGCCGTGCAACTCCTGGCGCACCGCAGCATTCTCGCTGCTCTCGCGATTGCGGCTCTGACGGCTGCCGGTGAAAAGCACCAGGTTCGCGCGCTCGCGCAGCTGCGAATCGGCGGCGTATGCCTGCAGCAGCGTGGCCAGGTTCTTGCGCCGCACGGGCCGCGCCAGCGCCAGGATCGGCGGCTTGTCGGGCTTGTGCAAAAGCGCGCGCAGGATGCCGTCGATGCGGGCCAGGGCGGGCGCCGGCGCGGTGTCATCGAGGCTGCTGCCGGGGGCAATGACGCAGGTGCGCCGCGAGTCGTGGTTGGCATACAGGCCGAGCTGCTGCTCGGCTTCGTCGCGGGAGCTGGCGATCACCAGGCTGGCGCCGGCCAGCACGGCTTCCTCGGTCTGGATGCGCCGGCGCAGCGCGTCCGTGATGACATCGTTGCGCACTGCCTTGCATGCCTTGCCGGCGCCGGAAACCTGCTTGAGCCGGCCGAGCGAGTGCGCCGTGAACACGAACGGCAGGCCCAGCTCCTGCTTGAGCCACAGTGCGATCTGACCGGCATCGGCGTAATGCGCATGCACGATGTCTGGAAGCACGGGCAGGCGCCGCAGATAGCGCACCAACGCGGCGCTGTAGCTGCGACTCTCGGCGCCGAGCTGTTCCTTGGCCACGTAGCCGGTGCGGTTGCTGGCGAAGCGGATGATGTCGCAGTTGCCATCGAGCCGTTCCCGCGGCTGCGCGTGGATCGGGTCGAAGCCTGGTTCGCGAAAGCTGCGCGTGGCGATTTCCACGCGCGTGACTTCCGGGCGTGCGCCGGTTGCCGCCGCCAGTTCCAGCACGTAGCGGATGTGGCCGCCGGTGTCGGCCGTGAGCCCATACTGGACATCGTGTGCCCGCAGACAGCCTTGCAAGGCAATGTGAAGGATGAACAATCGCTTGTCCCTGAATATGTTTTTTGTGCACGCTTTCATGGTAAATGCGCCCATGAGCGCCTGCCCCTGGGGAAAACCCCTAGATACGATGGGGTTTCTCATGGCTTGGCCGCTTAGGCCTGGATGGCATAGTTGTCCGGCAACACTTCAGACAGGACGACATGGCCATGCAGAAATGCGCGGGCGGCAATGTTGCGGCATGCAGCTGCAATGCGGAATTGCCCGCGGCTGGATGCATGCCTGCTTGAGAATGGCGGCGTAATGCAGATCGCGTTTTTTGGTTCCAGCCTGTTGTCGGCCTGGTGGAATGGCGCGGCGACTTATTATCGCGGCCTGATCCGGGCGCTGCACGAGCGCGGGCATCGCATCACCTTTTACGAGCCAGCTGTGCTCGATCGCCAGGCCCATTGCGACCTGGCGCCGCCGCACTGGGCCGACGTGGTCGTGTATCCCAACGATGCGTGCGCGGTGCGCGAGATGTTGAACGAGGCGCGCACGGCCGATGTCGTGGTCAAGGCCAGCGGCGTCGGCGTGCATGACGAACTGCTGGAAGCCGCGGTGCCGGGGCTCAAGCGCGCGGACAATGTCGTCGTGTACTGGGATGTCGATGCGCCGGCGACGCTGGAGCGCCTGCAGGTCAATCCGCAGGATGCCCTGTTGCAACAGCTGCCGCGCTACGATCTGGTGCTGACCTACGGTGGCGGCCCGCCGGTGGTTGCCGCCTACGAGCGCCTCGGAGCGCGGCGCTGCGTGCCAATCTACAATGCGCTCGATCCGAGCACGCATTTTCCGCAGCCGGCGCAGGTCGATTATGCAGCTGATCTGGTATTCATCGGCAATCGGCTGCCGGATCGCGAGGCGCGGGTGGACGAGTTCTTTCTGAGTGTCGCGCGCCAGTGTCCGCAGCAACGCTTCCTGCTCGGCGGCAACGGCTGGCACGAGCATCAGAACATGCCGGCCAACGTGCGCCTGCTCGGCCATGTCTATACCTGCGATCACAACGTCATCAACGCCAGCGCGCGCTGCGTGCTCAACATCAGCCGCGCGAGCATGGCGCGCTGCGGCTATGCGCCGGCGACGCGCGTGTTCGAGGCCGCCGGCGCGGGCGCCTGCATCATTACCGATGCCTGGCCCGGCATCGAGCAGTTTTTTACCCCGGATGCGGAAATCCTGGTCGCCGACAGCGGCGCCGAAGTGGCGCGTCTGCTGCGTGAACTCACCCCCAAGCGGGCCGCGCGCATCGGCGCCGCGGCGCTGGCCCGCGTGCAGGCCGAGCACACGTATACGCAGCGGGCGGCGGCAGCGGAGCGGCTGCTGGCCGAGCAATTGCAAGCGCAGCCGCGCGCGACGGCTGTGCCATGAACATCGTCATCCTCGGCTTGTCGATCACCTCGTCCTGGGGCAATGGCCACGCGACGACGTATCGCGCGCTGATGCGCCAGCTGGTGGCACAGGGCCACGACGTGCTGTTCCTGGAGCGCGATGTGCCCTGGTATGCCAAGCAGCGCGATCTGCCGCAGCCGCCGTATGGCGAGACGCGGCTGTACCAATCGCTGGAGGCATTGCAGCACGAGCATGGCGCGGCCATCCACAATGCCGATGCCGTCATCGTCGGCTCGTATGTGCCCGAAGGGGTTGCGCTCGGGCGCTGGGTATTGGCGCAGGCGCGCGGCTGCGTCGCGTTCTACGACATCGACACGCCGGTGACGCTGGCCAAGCTCGAGCGCGGCGATTACGAGTACCTGGCACCGGAGCTGATCGCGCAATATGATCTGTATTTGTCGTTTACCGGCGGCCCGGTGCTCACGCGGCTGGAGCGCGAATACGGCGCCCGCCGGGCGCTGCCGCTGTATTGCTCGGTCGATCCCGAGCTGTATTTCCCGCAGGACGTCCCGCTGCGCTGGGATTTGGGTTATCTCGGCACCTACAGCAGCGATCGCCAGCCGCGGCTGGAGGAATTGCTGCTGGCGCCGGCGCGGCAGCATCCACAGCGGCGCTTCGTGGTGGCCGGCGCGCAATATCCGCAGGATCTGGCGTGGCCGGCCAATGTCGCCACCATCGAGCATATCCCGCCGGCCGAGCATCGCGCCTTTTATGCCAGCCAGCGCTTCACCCTCAACGTCACGCGCGCTGCCATGATCACGGCCGGCCACGCGCCGAGCGTGCGCCTGTTCGAGGCCGCCGCCTGCGCCGTGCCGGTGATCTCCGATCGCTGGCCGGGGCTGGACGAGCTGTTCGAACCGGGTGTCGATATTCTGCTTGCCGATTGTGCCGCCGACGTCGAAAGCCATCTGCAGCTGGCGGATGCCGCGCGCGCTGCCATCGGCCGGCGCGCGCGCAAACGCGTGCTGGCGCGCCATACCGCCGACCAGCGTGCCCGGGAACTGGTGGCGTATCTGCGCCGGGCGAACACGTCGGAGCTGGATACAGGAGCTTTGTCAATATGAACCAGATCAGCACCCTACAGGCGCCCGGCGGCGCCAGCGATGCGCCGGACGAGGAACTGCGCCAACTCGGGCCGTGGTTCCACAATCTGCACCTGCCCGATGGTCGGCAGACGGCGCCGGATCACCCGCTGGGCGATTTCCCGGCCTTCAAATGGGCCGCGCTGGCGCCGCATCTGCCGGCCGATCTGAGCGGCTGGCGGGTGCTCGACATCGGCTGCAACGCCGGTTTCTACAGCTTCGAGCTGGCCCGGCGCGGCGCCGATGTGCTCGCCATCGACCACGATCCGCATTATCTGGCGCAACTCACCTGGGCGCGGCGCTGGCTCGACCCGCACGGGCGCGTGCAAATCCGCTATCTGGACGTGTTCCAGCTCGATCAGCTGGACGAATGCTTCGACCTGGTGCTGTTTCTCGGCGTGTTCTATCACCTGCGTTATCCATTGCTGGCCCTCGATATCGCGGCGGCCAAGACGCGCGGCCTGCTGGTCATGCAGACGCTGGCGCTGCTCGACGATGCCGTGCCGCCTGAAACCCATGACAAGAGCATGCACGAACTGGCCGAGCTCAGCGCCGCCGGCTGGCCGCGCATGGCATTCGTGGAACATGCGTTTGCCGGCGATGCGAGCAACTGGTGGATCCCCGACGCGAACGCCTGCGCGGCCATGCTGCGCTCCGCCGGCCTGCAGATCAAGGCCAGCCCCGAGCACGGCACGTATGTCTGCGAGCGCCAGGAACAGGCGAGTCCGCGCGCCAGGCCGGACGGCGCCGCCGGCGCGGCCCGGCGCCTGACGCGCTAGGGCGTGTTCACAATCAGCACGACGGCGCGCCGGCGGCCATTTTTTCGTATATGGACTCCTCCCACTATGCAAGCCACGGACGGCAGACGGCAGAAACAGGTTGCGTTCGTATATACGGTCTCGTTGGTGAGTCCTCG
>DATGUT010000008.1:0-2859 GCA_035301185.1 Salinisphaeraceae bacterium | reverse complement strand
GCGGCCAGGATGGCGGTTTGGCCAAAGGGATCGTACGGTGGTGACACTTCGACCAGATCGCAGCCGACGAGATCGAGGCCGCGCAGGCCGCGCACGATCTCCAGCGCCTGCTGTGACGTCAGGCCGCCGACCTCGACCGTGCCGGTGCCGGGCGCATAGGCCGGATCCAGGCTGTCGATGTCGAAGCTGAGATAGACCGGGCCGCCCCGGACCTGCGCGCGAATCTCGTCCATGAGCGGCGCCAAGCTCTTGTGCCAGCATTCTTCGGCCGGGACGACGCGAAAGCCGAGATCATGCCCGTATTCGAATTCGTCGGCGCTGTAGCCGCTGCCGCGCAGGCCGATGCGGGCGACGCGCTGTGTATCCAGCAGGTTTTCTTCCACCGCGCGGCGAAACGGCGTGCCGTGGGCGATTTTCTCGCCGAACATGTGGTCGTTGATGTCGGCATGCGCATCCACGTGAATCAGCCCCACCGGGCCGTGCTTTTTTGCCATTGCCCGCAGGATGGGCAGGGCCAGGGTGTGATCGCCGCCAAGGGTGAGCGGGATCACCGGATGAGCGAGCAGCTCGTCGTAGTATTGCTCGATGATCGCAACGCTTTTCTTCAGATCAAAGGTATTGATCGGCACGTCGCCGATGTCGGCCACCTGCAGGCTGTCGAACGGTGCGGCGCCGGTCGCCATGTTGTACGGGCGCAGCATGCGTGACTCGTCCCTGATCTGGCGCGGGCCGAGCCGCGTGCCGGGGCGATTGGACGTGCCGATGTCCATGGGAATGCCGACGAAAGCAACGTCCAGACCGGAAAAATCGGTCGCGCTCGGCAGCCGCATCATGGTCACCGGGCCGCCGAAGCGCGGCATGTCGTTGCCGCTAAGGGGCTGATTGAATTGCGTCTCGGAAGTCATGTGCTGTTCTCGCTCAACATGCATGGTTATGCCTGCACAGCATACTAAGACCGTTGGCTTGTGCAGGCAAACCCTTGGCGCAGCCGGACAACAGCCTGCTCATGAACTCCAGCGCGGGCCCTGATATATTCCCTCAGTGGATATGTATTGCCTGGATGCGACTTGCTTTGTCCGACGCCTGTTGTCGATCGTGCAATTGCGCTGGCTGACAACAGCTGCCGCCACTGACCATGCTTGATCTGGAAGCCTGCAGTCTTGCCGATGCCGCGACGGCGTTCGCGACCGGAACAGTTAGTGTGGCTGAGGCCACGGAGCACATGCTCGAGCGCATCGCGCGTGCCAACGCCGAGATTGGCGCACTCACCGATGTGCTTGCCGCAAGCGCGCGCCGCGAAGCACGCCAGGCCGACAGTGGCTTCACTGGCGCGGCCGACACGGAGCAGGCAGCGCTCGCGGGCATGCCGCTGGCAATCAAGGACATCATCGATACGACTCCGGCCAGGTGCTCCGCCGGACTGGCGTTTCTGCATGATTACAGGCCGCAGGAAGATGCCGAAATCGTGCGGCGCCTGCGCGCTGCCGGCGCCGTCATCATGGGTGTGGCGGCGACCGACGCAGGTGCTTGCGGCGTGCGCACGCTGGCCGTGCGCCATCCCCAGGCGCCGCGCCATATCGTCGGCGGCTCCAGCGGTGGCGCGGCTGCGGCCGTGGCGGCGGGCTTTGCTCTCGGCAGCATCGGCACGGATACCGGCGGCAGTGTGCGCATCCCGGCGGCGTGTTGTTCGCTGGTCGGCTTCAAGCCCACTTACGGGCGGATTTCGACCGCCGGCATCAGGCCGTTTGCCGCTTCGCTGGATCATGTCGGCGCGATTGCCCGGCGGGTGCCGGATGTCATTGCCATCCACGAGGTGCTGGACCCGCAACTGGTCATGCCTGCACCACGGCAAGTGCCGTCCACGCTGAACATCGGCCATGATCCCGACTACTACGCCTCTGCCACACTGGCCGTCAAAAAGGCCATGTCCGCGCTGCTCGAGCGCCTCGCAGCGGCCGGTCATCGCCTGGTTGAGGTGACATTGCCCAGCCCCGACGATGCCCTGCAATCACAATGGACCATCGGCACTGACGAGGCCGCGGCCTATTATTTTCGCGAGTTTCCCTCGCAGCTGGAATCCTGTCCGCAAATCATCCAGGAAATGCTGGCGCTGGCGCGCACCCAGTGCGGCTATGAATATGTGCAGGCGAAGTGGGATCAAGCCGCAAGGCAGGCCCGCGTGGATCAGCTTTATCGGCAGGTGGATGTGATTTTGACACCGACATTGCCCATGCCCACGCCGCTGCGGGAGACGACCGAGATCACGCTGGCCGGCGCGCCGTGCACGATTGATGATGCGCTCCTGCGCTATACCTGCCTGTTCAATGAAACCGGCCATCCCGCGCTCTCCATGCCGGTCACGGCGCGCGACGCGGAGGGCCTGAGCATCTCCCTCCAGCTCGTCGGCAAGCGCGGTGGGGACGGCGGATTGCTTGCCATTGCCGCTGCCATGGAACAGATGCTCGACCTGAAATTCGAATATCCCCTGATTTGACCGGATTTGACCTGCATGGAGGCATGTCACCCAGCAAGCTTGTAAACTGGCCCATCACCTCAAGCCGATTTGATTCTCGAATAACGACCCTGGAGGCAGCATGTCCCTAACCTGTGGCGAATTACTGGTTCACCTACTCGAACAATATGATGTCGATACCGTCTTCGGCATTCCCGGCGTGCATACCGTCGAACTGTATCGTGGCCTGCCGGCAACCAGCATCCGGCACATCACGCCGCGCCATGAACAAGGCGCCGGCTTCATGGCCGATGGTTATGCGCGCCGCTCGGGCAAGCCGGGTGTCTGCTTCATCATCACCGGTCCGGGCATGACCAACATCGCCACGGCCATGGCCCAGGCCGCGG
>DATGUT010000007.1:0-12297 GCA_035301185.1 Salinisphaeraceae bacterium | reverse complement strand
TCGACCCGCTCGCGCTCGGCTTCGTACATGCTTTCGGTGTAAAAGCCTTCCGCGGCAGCCACCGCACCAGTCAACGGCACCACCGCCAGCAGGTGGACATGGCGCACACCTTCGGATTTGAGCAACTGAATGGAACGGCGCAGGGCAACTCGGCATTTTTCGGTGCCATCATAGGCCAGCAATATGTTTTCGAACTGTTGCATGATCATTGTCACCCCGGCTATAAACCCGATTGCTTTGACCAAATATTACCCTTAAACCGCTCCTTGCATAAAGCATGGCGCATACATGGCACTGCGATGGGCGGTCGGCAATCAGCCCGGCCGGCTACACCTGGCAGCCTCGGTTGGAGCTGCTCGCAAGACTTCAACCCAGGCCCAGACGCGCGCCGAGCGCATCATCATCCAGCAGGCGTTCCACCTTGGCGCGATTCGCGCGGCGCATGGGCGCGCCATCGACCGGGCTGAGCGGCGACTGGCGGATATCGTTGCCCTTGAACAACGTGATTTCGTAATCGAAAGCGCCGACAGTCAACTGGAATACCGGGTAAAACGCATACTGATCGCGGGCCACGCGCAAGCGTCGTTCGATTATCTCGTAGGCCAGGCCATGGCTCTGCAGAAACAAGTCAAAGGTTTCCGGCGCATCTGCAAATACATGCAATTGAATGAAGGAATAAGCATTCGCCAGCCCGGACAAAACGCTGCCGACCAACCGCGGCTGGAAATCCTCCAGCATGGCCATGGCATCGAGCGCGGCTTCACGCATGGCGCGCAGACGCTCGCTGTGATGATCGCGGTCAAACAAGCGCTGGTGTTCCGCCAGTGCGGCCTCTATTTCCTGATTGCGCGGCAGAATGCTGTCACGTACGTCCAGGCCGAGCTGCTGTGCCGCCTTGCGCTTGGCCGTTTGGAAATCGCGAATACCCTGTTCCTGCATCAAGCGGGCCGCGATCTGGGCCATGTGCAGGCGCTGAGCTTCGTTTTTTCTGACGCTGGGCATGTGTTTCTCCTGGCAAATCATATCTTGCGCGGACAGGCCTCATCAGAACAGCCGATCCGGCGGCTCCTCCGTGGGATCGAATTCGCGATGAGTACGCGCTTCCTTGGCCGTGGGTGCGGCATCGCGGCTGAAGATCTCGGCAATACCGCCGCCATCGAGCGCCTTCTGCCCGGTGTGCGGATTGATGCGCACATTCACGATCTCGTCCGGGCGCGGCATGATGGATTCGGGCACACCCTGCAGGGCAATGCGCATGAAATCAACCCATATCGGCAATGCCGCGCGCGCGCCGGTCTCGCGCGCACCAAGCGTATGCGGATTGTCGAAGCCGACCCAGGCCACCGCGACCAGGCGGCTGTTGAAGCCGGTAAACCAGGCATCCACCATGTCGTTGGTGGTGCCGGTCTTGCCCGACAGGTCATTGCGCCCCAGCACACGGGCGCCGCCGCCCGTGCCGCGTTGGATGACGTCACGCATGATGTCACCAATGATATAGGCAGTGTCCGCCGCAATGACGCGCGGCGCCCACGGCGCATCGAGCTCGGCTTGAGTGTGTGCCTCCAGCAGCGGATCACAGCCCGTAGCCTGCTGGCAGACGACTGCGGGCTCGGCCTGGAACACCAGCTCGCCACGGGCATTTTCGATGCGATCGATGAGATAGGGCATGACGCGGTAGCCGCCATTGGCCATGACCGCCAGGCCGGCAGCCATTTGCATGGGGGTAAAGGTCGGCGTGCCCAGCGCCAGCGTCAGATTCCGGGGCATGCGCTCGCGCGGCAGGCCGAAGCGGGTCAGAAAATCGATCGTATTGCCAATCCCCACCGCGCGCAGCAGGCGAATGGTCATGAGATTGCGCGAATGCACCAATCCCTCGCGCAGCCTGGTCGGGCCGTGGATGCCACGGCCATAGTTCTCGGGGCGCCAGGCGCCGCTGCTCGTGCCATATACCACCGGCGCATCATTGATCAGGCTGGCGGCGGTGAAGCCATTGGCCAGCGCGGCAGCATAAATGAACGGCTTGATCGCCGAACCCGGCTGCCGATAGGCCTCGACCGCGCGATTGAAATTGGACAGCTTGAACGCAAATCCACCCACCAGCGCCTGCACCGCACCGGTCATCGGATTGAGGGCAATCAGCGCGCCCTGCACTTCCGGGATTTGCGCCAGCTGCCAGGGTTTGTCCTCCGCCTCTGTCTGTCGCAGCCAGACAATATCCCCCGGGCTGACCAGGCTGTCCGCCGCCGCACCGCGCTTGAGCCAAGGATTGGCCGCGGCGCCGAGCGTGATGTCGCCATGCTTGTGAGTCGCCAGCGTCATCTGGGCGCCTTCGGTCGCCAGCACTGCCGCTGGCAGCAGGCTGCCAATGGCCGCATGTTCGGCCAGCGCCTGTTGCAGCGCCTTGTCGTCGCTCAGGACTTCTTCAGGCAGGGTTTTTTGGGCGCCGCGCCAACCGTGGCGCGCGTCATAAGCGAGCAGGTTGTCGCGCAGCGCATGTACCGCCGCGCTCTGACGGCCGATGTTGATCGTGGTGTAAACACGGTAGCCCTGTGAATAAACCTCATCGCCGTAGCGCTCGATCATTTCCCGACGCACCATTTCAGCAATGTAATCGGCGCCGCGAAAACGCTCGCTCGCACCGCGCTCGGCGGTGACAATCGGCTGCGCCATGGCCTGTTCATATGCCGCCTGGTCGATCAGCTCGTTGTGCAGCATGCGGCCCAGCACATAGGCCCGCCTGCTGCGGGCGCGCTCCGGATCGTGGCGCGGGTTATCGAGTGATGGTGCCTTGGGCAGACCGGCGATGGTGGCAGCCTGCGCCAGGGTCAGTTCGTCCACTTCCTTGTCATAGTAAACCTTGGCGGCAGCGCCGACGCCAAAGGTGCCGCTACCCAGATAGACATTATTCAGATACAACGCCAGGATCTGGCGTTTGCCAAGTCTCGATTCGAGCCTGAGGGCAAGAATGATTTCCTTGAACTTGCGCGTGAAGGTGCGCTCGCGCGAGAGATACATGTTGCGCGCCAGCTGCATCGTGATCGTGCTGCCGCCCTGGCTTTTACTGCCGGTGGCAACAAGATTGAGGGCTGCACGCGCCAAGCCTTGGTAATCCACGCCGGGATGCTGAAAGAACCGATCATCCTCCGCCGCCAGAAAAGCCTCAATCAGGATTTGCGGGATTTGTTCATAGGTCACTGGCAGGCGCAATTTACCGCCAAAAGAGCGGATCAACTCACCGTTGGCGGTATAAATGCGCAACGGCTCGTTAATGGTGGCCTGGGTGACATGATTGGTGGCCGGCAATTGTTCGCCGTAATACAGAAACAAGCCAATGGCCACGCAGACAGCGAGCAACAGCGCCGTAAGCAGCGCCGAAAACAGGGCCGCCAGCGATTTCAGAAATGGCGATAAGATCTTCATTAGACAGATGAGGTGCCCAAGTGTCATTAAGGCAGAAATGGATCGCAGCGCGCCTCATGATAGCGCCGCAGCGCGCGCCTGCCCATGGTGACAAAGCAAATGGACGATAAATCAACGCCTGTCAGCCACTCCGTGCAGCCGCTTAAAATTTTTCAAATGCACCGATTAACAGATGATTTTTAAGTATTTTTCAGTAAATATCGGCCGTGCCATGCGCCGCTCGTCTGCGGGTAAAGTTGCCAATTGCGAAATAAAGTTGTAGTTTACCGCTGTAAAACTCAGGGGGAACAATGCGCATGGGGCTTCGACATAAGAAACCAGCCGTCTCGTGCATTGGCATCGACATCAGTTCCACGAGCGTCAAACTGCTGGAACTGGAAGGCAAGCCCAACAGCATCCGCGTGGCGAGCTATGCACGAGAGCCTTTGCCAGACGACGCCATTTCTGACAATCAGATCATCAATGCCGACGCTGTGGGGCAGGCCATTGCGCGCGCGCTGAAACAATCCGGCACCCGCAACAGGAATGCGGCCATCGGAGTCTCCGGCACCGCAGTGATCAGCAAGACGCTGTTCATGCCGGTGGAAATGGATGAGGAGGAAATCGAACAGCAAATCATGTTCGAGGCACCGCAGCATATTCCTTATGCGATTGACGACGTCAGTCTCGATTTCCAAATCCTCGGTCGGGATCCGGACAATGCCACGCGCAATCAGATCCTGCTGGTCGCCTGTCGGCGGGACAATGTCGATATGCGCGTGGCGGTGCTCGAAATCGCCAAGCTCAAGCCGCAGATCGTCGATGTCGAGGAATACGCACTGCGCAATGCCTGCTCGCTGCTGTACGAACAGATGCCCAACAAGGGCCAGGGCAAAACCATTGCCCTGTTTGACATGGGTGCGCGCCAGACGCGCCTGAATGTCGAGCATGATCGTCTCAATGTCTATGATCGGGTGTTTGATTTTGGTGGTCAGAAACTAAGCAATGATCTTGCAGATCTGCATGATCTTGACGGGGTCGAACAGCTGCACAGCCAGTTGCGCAATGAACGACTCAAGGCTGCGGACATCGCCGCGGAATTGCGCATGTTCTGCGATGAGGCGGCGCAGCAAATCGACGATGCCCTGCAATTCTACTTTTCCGCCGAAGCGGCCACGGAAGACATTGATCAAATCCTGCTGACGGGGGGCTGCACGCTGTTTCCAGGGTTTGAGGCGCAAATGCAGGACCTGCTGCCCTGGCCCGTAACCTGCGCCAATCCGCTGCAAGGCTGCAGCAACAGTAAAAACGCCAAACGCAATCAAATTGACTATGACGGCGCGTCGCTGATGGTCGCGACCGGCTTGTCCATGCGCTCGATTATGTAACAACAGCGCTGCCACTGTTGTATTGGGGGGACAAACTGCAATGAACGACTTGCTCCGCATTAATTTGCTGGATTGGCGGGAGGCCAGACGCGAGGAGCGACGCCGTAATTTTCTCGGCGCGCTCACGCTGACCGCGCTGCTGTGCGGCTGTGCCATCGCGTTTGTAACGCTGTTCATTTTTGGTCAGCGTCTCGAGAACCAGCAACAGCGCAACCAATATCTGCAGGAGCAGATAAAAATCGTTGACCAGAAAATGGTCGAGCTCAAGGAAATCAAACAGGAGCGCGCCGACCTGATCCAGCGCATGCGCACCATCGAAAACCTGCAGCTGTCCCGCTCCTGGATTGTGCATTATCTGGATCAGATCGTGACCACGCTGCCGGAAGGGGTTTTTCTCAAGTCGCTGCAACAGAATGGCACCAGCACAACCCTGAAAGGCGTGGCCGAATCCAATTCCCGGGTCTCGGAATACATGGTCAATCTGGATGGGTCACGCTATTTGGGCGACCCGCGCCTGATCGTCATCGAGCGCATTGGCCGCGACGGCCAGCACTATGCCGATTTCACCCTGGAAGTCGATCACATGCACCCCGACGATGACGAACCGAGCACAACCCAGCTCGCCCAAGGTGAGCAAAACGGAGCAACACGATGAGCAGTCTGGGCGGCATGCTGCAACAGCTGGGCGAGCTTGATCAGGACAATGTCGGCAGCTGGCCGACGTGGGTGTACACGGTCGCCGTCATGCTTGTTGCAGCCATTATTCTTGGTGCCGGCACCTGGTATTTCGTGCTGCCGAAACAGGACGAGCTGCAACGCGCACAGCAGCAGGAGCAGGAACTGCGCCAGACCTTCACGCAAAAACACAAGCAGGTTGCCAGTCTTGATCAATACAAGGAACAGCTGGCAACCATGCGTGAGCAGTTCGCTGAACAACTGGACCAGCTGCCCACGGAAAGCGAAATTCCCAGTCTACTCCGGGATATTTCGAAATTGCGCCAGGCCAATGACCTGGGAGAAAAGCTGTTTCGCCCGCGTGCGGCAGAAAACAGGGATTTTTACCTGAACCTGCCCAACGCGATGACGATTACCGGCAGCTATCATCAATTGGCGAATTTCGTTTCCGACGTCGCCGCCCTGCAGCGCATTGTCACCCTGGGGGACATCAAGATACAACCGCTCAGGGAAGATGGCGCAGAGCAGCTGCAAATGAGCATGACCGTCAACACCTATCGCTATATCGGCGATGGCGACGACGAGGAGTAGGCACTTGCCATGAACATCAAACCCGTTCTGCGCCACCTGCTCATCCTCGGTCTGATCACGCCGCTTGCCGGCTGCGCGGACGAGCAGGACAATCTGCAGGCATTCGTCAATGAAGTGCTGGCACAGCCGGCGCCCGCCATCGAGCCAATCCCGGAAATCCGCGGCTACAACGCTTACATCTATGCCAGCGACGGCTACCGCGAGCCCTTCAAGCCGATCCTGAAAACCAGTGCCGGCAACGGGCATTCCAACACTGCCTTGCGTCCGGACCTGGACCGCCCGCTTGACCCGCTCGAGGCCTTCCCGCTGGATTCACTGGAAATGGTGGGCACGATGAATGCTCAGGGCATGCTCTATGCACTGATCCAGGCGCCCGACGACATTGTCTACCGTGCCGTCATAGGCGAGCACGCCGGCCACGATTACGGCGAAATCACGACCATTACCAGCGATTACATCGAATTGACCGAAATCATTCCGGATGGCGCGGGGGGCTATATCAGCCATCCCACGAGCATTCCACTTTCACAGTAACCCTTCCGTTAGTCAACGAGCGCAAATAACATGAAACAATCGCTTTTGTTCCAGGCACCCGGCCGGGTTAGGGCAATCGCAGTCTTCTGGTTGCTGGGAGCGCTGCTGACCTCGGCACAGGCGGCAACAAACCGGCTGCAATCCATGCAAACCCGAGACCTGGGAGCCGGGCGCGCAGAAATCACCCTGACTCTGGAACATACGGCGCCGATGCCCAGCGTATTTGACGTCGAGGCACCGGCGCGCTTGTCGATCGATCTGCCCAATACCGCACTGGCTGTCGATGAGCGGCACCGCAATGTTCAGGCCGGGCCGATCACCGGCCTGACCCTGGCCGCCGACAACAACCGCGCTCGCCTCGTTGTCGCCCTGACACACCCGGTCACTTACCATGTCAATCGCGACGGCAACAGAATCCACATCCATCTCGATGCCAATCCGGCAGCAAATCTCACTCAGCTGCCGAATGACATGCTCGGCGCCAGCAACCGAGTGGCCAACGTCGACTTCCGGCGTGGCGAGGCGGGCTCCGGCAAGGTCGAAATCAGCTTCAATGGCATCGGTGGCGCCATCAGCACTGAACGGCGCGGCAGCAAGCTGATCACCACCATCCCGCACACATTCCTGCCCAGGGCACTGGAAAAGCGCCTGGACGTACTCGACTTCGCGACCCCGGTCAAATACGTCGATATTTATGCCCGCGGCAACGACACCGAAATTGTCGTCACGCCGATTGCAGGTGCGCAATACACGCACATGGCCTATCAATCGGGCAACCGCTTCACGCTCGAGCTGACGCCGCTTGCGGCAACAAAGAGCGCCGCCGGCGCCGGCACCAGCGGCAATCAGGTCGCCGCATCCAACGAACCCGAGTTCAGCGGCGAGGAAATCTCGCTGTCCTTCCAGCGGATCGACGTTCGTGCCGTATTGCAAATCATTGCCGACATTGCCGATGTCAACATGGTGGTTGCAGACAACGTTGCCGGCGAGGTCACGCTCGAATTGAAGGATGTGCCCTGGGATCAGGCCCTCAACATCATTCTGCGCACCCAGGGTTTGGGCATGCGCCAGATAGGCAATGTGATCAGCGTCGCCCCACTGGAGCAAATCGCGAAGCGGGAGAATGCGGAGCAGGCGGCCAAAAAAGCCACCGAAAACGCGGATCCCCTGCAATCAGAAATCATTCAAATCAATTTTGCCAAGGCCGAGGAAATCGCCGCCCTGCTCAGCAGTGACAGCGGCAAGGAGAGCTCGATGCTGTCCGATCGCGGGCGCGTCACGGTCGATCAGCGCACCAACAGCCTGCTGGTCAACGAAACGGCAGAGCGGCTGCAGGAAATCAGGCGCGTGATTGCCAATCTCGACATTCCGATCCGCCAGGTGCAGATCGAAGCGCGCATTGTGGTTGCCAACCGCGGCTTTTCCCGCGAGCTGGGCTTGATAAGCCAGAGTCCCCATTACAGACATGGCAGCAGCGGCAACGAGTCCATAACTGATGCGGGTTACACCATCAACCTGCCCTCCGGAACACTGGGCGCTTCCATTCTGAGAGGCAATTTTTCACTCGACCTGCTTCTGTCGGCGCTGGAAACCGAAGATCGTGGGGAAATCATCTCCTCACCGCGCGTCATCACCACCGACGGCCAGGACGCGATCATCAGCCAGGGCCAGGAAGTGCCCTACACCACCCAGCAAGGGCGAGACAACCCGGCCACCACCGAATTCAAGGAAGTGGTGCTGGAGCTGGATGTGACGCCGCACATCACACCGAACGATCATGTGCTGCTGGACATGGAACTCACTCAGGACAACGTCAACGGCTACACTCCCAGCGGCGAGCCCGTGATCGACACGCGCAACGTCAAGACCCAGGTGCTGGTCGACAACGGCAACACGGTGGTGCTGGGCGGCATTTACCAGCACGAGGACACCAATTCGAGAAGCAAGGTGCCGTTTCTGGGCGACTTGCCGCTGGTTGGCGTCCTGTTCTCGCACAGGCAGCGGGCGCTGAAAAAGCTCGAACTGCTGATCTTCATCACCCCCGAAATTCTGCAGGAAACACTGACGGAAGTGGAACTCGCTCAAGGTGTATCCAGAATGCGCTAGCCTTGCGGCGCGAAACAGCCGCCAGGCTGCCGGGGCCGCACCAGCGCATCTGCCGGTGCACCTGCACATGATATAAAGGCGAGTTCTCGGTTAACATGTGCCTCTTGACTCGCGACAGGCCAAACCAAGCAGCCTGTCGCCGTCGTTTTCTGGCACGTAATGGACACTGATTCTTATGGCGAGTAGCCCCAATATCTATCTTGTCGGCCCCATGGGGGCGGGCAAGACCACCATCGGGCGGCGCATTGCCGAACTCAAGAACATGCACTTCGTGGATTCCGATCACGAAGTCGAAAAACGCACCGGTGTGGATATTTCATTCATTTTCGACATGGAGGGTGAAGCGGGCTTTCGCAGACGCGAGCGCAACATGATCCGGGAGTTGTGCGAGCGCACCAACACAGTCATGGCCACCGGCGGCGGCGCGATAATGGATGCCGACACACGCAATCTGCTCTCCGCCCGCGGCGTGGTCGTTTATCTGGAGACCTCCATCGAACAGCAACTGGCACGCACCAGCAACAACAACAATCGCCCCATGCTGGAAGGCAGCGATGATATAGAAGCCACGCTGCGCCAACTGATGGCAAAGCGCGAACCACTGTATCAAAGCGTTGCCGACCTGACCGTGCAAACCGGCGAGCAGCAGGCACGGCGCCTGGCGCGCGCAATCGTGGAACAGTTGGAGGCGATCGGCAGCGCCTGAATCTGCCCGCGGCAACCACCATGCACACCGCCAACAGCACCCGGCTGGCCGTCGATCTCGGCCGCCGCAGCTATGAAATCATCATCGGCACCGGCTTGCTGGATGAGCCGGCGAGCTATATTAATGCCATCAACAGCAGGCGCGTACTCGTCATCACCAACACGGTGGTCGCGCCGTTGTATCTGCAGCGGCTCTGCGCCGCCCTCGGCGATTTCGAGCTCGATACGCTCGTGCTCCCGGATGGCGAAGCGCAGAAGACCCTCGCCACCACCAGTCTCATCTACGATCACCTGCTCCAGCACGGCTATGGCCGCGATGCCACCATCGTGGCGCTGGGCGGCGGCGTGCTCGGCGACATCGCCGGCTTTGCCGCGGCGACCTACCAGCGCGGCATCGATTTCGTGCAAGTGCCGACCACCCTGCTCGCTCAGGTGGATTCATCAGTCGGCGGCAAGACTGGTGTCAATCACCCACTGGGCAAGAACATGATTGGCGCATTCCACCAACCAACCCGCGTCATCGCCGATACCGAAGTGCTGGCGACATTGCCGGATCGCGAGTTGTCTGCCGGCCTTGCCGAAGTGATCAAATACGGCCTGATCCGCGACCCGGAATTCTTCGCATGGCTGGAGGCCAACATCGAGCGCCTGTGCCAGCGCGAGCCCGCGGTGTTGAGCGAGGCAATACGCCGCTCCTGCGCCAACAAGGCCGCAATCGTTGCCGCCGACGAGCGCGAAGCCGGCGTGCGCGCCCTGCTCAATCTCGGCCACACCTATGGCCACGCCTTGGAAGCAGCACTTGGCTATGGCCAATGGCTGCATGGCGAGGCGGTTGCAGCCGGCATGTGCATGGCCGCCGACACCAGCCACCGCCTTGGCTGGGTCACTGGCGGCGACGTGCAGCGCATCGAAGCCCTGCTGCAGGCCGCCGGCCTGCCCACAACCCCACCCGCCAGGCTGTATAAAGATGCCATCCATGAGCTCATGACGCGCGACAAGAAAGCCCTGGCCGGGCAGCTCCGGCTGGTATTGCTGAAAAATATTGGCACGGCCGTGGTCACAACCGACTACGGCGATGCCTGCAAAGCTACACTGGAACATTATCTGAGCACCTGAGCAGGCGCCTGTAGCTTGCGCCTGCGCAAAGCCATGCGCATAATCATGGCATGGGCAAGGTCAGATTGAATTTATACATCGACGCAGCAGTGGTCAGCGAAGCGCGCGCGGACGGCCTCAACATCTCCCGTTTCCTGGAGGAAAAGCTGGCCGAACGCGCCCGCGCGACCCGGGCTCAGCGCTGGCTGGAGGAAAACCGCGAGGCCATTCGCGCCTATAACGAGCGAGTTATCCGGGACGGCCCCTGGAACCAGGATTTGATCAGTTTCTGATGGCACAGTTCGATGTCTATGCCAATCGGCGCCCCAGCAGCATCGAAATCCCGTATTTGCTGGATGTACAAAGCGATATTGTGGACTTGGCCACCCGGCTGGTCATCCCGCTGGTGCGTCGCGATGCATTCGGGCCCGCCATCGACCGCCTGAATCCTGTCGTGATCATTGATGCGCAGGAACTGGTCGCATCCGCCGGCGATTTGGCTGGCCTGCCCGCCAGCCAACTGGGCGCTTTTGTGACCCACATCGGCCATGAGCGAGAGCGCATCATGGCCGCCATCGATCTGCTTTTAACCGGGGTCTGAATTGAATTTGCCGCCAGCGCACGAACGCCTGATCTTCGCCCTCGACGTCCCCGACACCCGGCGCGCCGGGGCTCTGGTCGAAACCCTCGGCGACAGCGTCGTGTTCTACAAGATCGGCCTGGAGCTGTTCCTCAACGACGGCTTTTTCCCCTTTCTCGACGGGCTGCTGGCGGCGGAGAAGAAAGTCTTCGTCGATCTCAAGCTGTTCGACGTGCCGGCCACCGTGGGCCGGGCCGTGGCGCGCCTCGCCGAGCGCGACATCGATTTCGTCTCCATCCACGGCAACCAGGGCATCATGGAAGCGGCAGCCCAGGCCAAGGGCGATCGCCTCAAGGTGCTTGCGGTGACGGCCTTGACCAGCCTCGACCAAGGCGACCTGGCCGATCTCGGCTTCGCCTGCGACATCGATGCGTTGGTGCTGTCGCGCGCCCGGCGGGCGCTGGCCGCCGGCTGCGACGGCGTCGTATCATCGGGGCTGGAAGTCGCGGCGCTGCGGGCCCACGCACCGGACAAGCTGATCACCGTCACCCCCGGCATTCGCCCGGTGGCCAACGACGACGACCAGAAACGGGTGATGACGCCGAGCGCGGCGATTCGCGCCGGCGCCGATTACCTGGTTGTCGGCCGCCCGATTCGCGACGCCGACGATCCCAAGGCCGCCGCCGCGGCCATCCAGGCGGAAATACTTTCTGCAAGCAAGGAATGACATGAACACGCATCGTTTTCTGGCCGCGCTGCGGCGCGAACCGGTGGACACGGTGCCCGTCTGGCTGATGCGCCAGGCCGGGCGCTACCTGCCCGAGTATCGCAAGCTGCGTGAAGAGGCCGGCAGTTTCCTCGCTCTGTGCCAGGATCCGGAGCTGGCCTGCGAGGTCACGCTGCAGCCGCTGCGTCGCTTCGATCTCGACGCCGCCATCCTGTTCTCCGACATCCTGACGATTCCCGAGGCGATGGGCCTGGGCCTGTATTTCATCCCCGGCCAGGGGCCGCATTTCGAGCGCCCGGTGCAAAGCCCGGCCGCCATCGACCGGCTCGCCATGCCAGACATGCATGATGATCTCGGCTATGTCAGCGCTGCGGTGCGCCTGATCCGGCGCGAGCTGGACGGCAAGACGCCGCTGATCGGCTTCGCCGGCAGCCCGTGGACCTTGGCCACCTACATGGTCGAGGGCGGACCGAGCAAGACGCATCAAACCATCAAGG
>DATGUT010000006.1:0-3717 GCA_035301185.1 Salinisphaeraceae bacterium | reverse complement strand
CTTGAGATCCTTCTTGTTCGCCCAGGCCGTACCGTAAATGCGGGTCAGCATTTCATTGTTCGAATCACCGCGCCAGTAAGCGCCGGCAACACTGGTCAGATGAAATGCACGCAGGTGGCGGGAGTTGGGCACGTGCGGCCCGCGGCACATGTCGGTGTAATCTTCGTGGTGGTACAGGGCGATGGTTTCGCCGTCCGGGATTTCCCTGACAATGGCCTGCTTGTAGGGCTCGTTGCGCGCTTCGAAGGTCGCCAGGGCCTGGTCGCGCGACACCACTTCACGAATCACTTCGTGATCGTGTTTTGCCAGTTCCAGCATGCGTTTTTCAATCACCGCCAGATCGTCCTGGGTCAGTGTCTTGTCGAGCGCGATGTCGTAATAAAAACCGTCCTCGATCACCGGGCCGATGGCCATTTGCACGTCGGGATACAGCGTTTTCAGCGCCTGACCGAGCAGATGTGCGCAGGAATGGCGAATAATATCCAGTCCCTCGGGATCACGCGCGGTGATCATGGAGACTTCAGCGTCATGCTCGATGGCGACGCAGGCGTCAACTTCCTCGCCATCAACACGTCCGGCCAGCGTGGCCTTGGCCAGACCAGGGCCGATCGACTCGGCCACTTGCATGACCGTGACCGGATGATCAAAGGATTTGACGGAACCATCAGGCAGTGTAATCGCAGGCATCGCGTTTCTCCTTGTCAGTGGCGGCCGATACCAAAGGCCGCATGGCCGCTTCGTGACATTCGAAGCAGCTGAGTCAGCACAGAAAAGCGCTGGCAAGCCAATAACCTGCCAAGACAAATCGAGGCAAATCAAAACGCAAGCAACGCAAAACCAGACAAAGGAATCGCCTGGTAGGCGCGAGTGGACTCGAAAAATCTGTCTGGAACAGATTTTCGCGACCTATGGAAGCCCGAAGGGCCAGGTTCATGGGCGAACCTGGCAAAAATCTGTCTGGAACAGATTTTCGCGACCAGCGGAAGCCCGAAGGGTTTGGCCCATGGACGGGCCAAACAGCCACCGACGCAATCGGTGGTGAGAGCTTGACGCTCCCGCAATCGTTAATCCGCAGCACACTACCAGATGAATCAGATCTGGTAGGCGCGAGTGGACTCGAACCACCGACCCCCACCATGTCAAGGTGGTGCTCTAACCAACTGAGCTACGCGCCTATAGAGCCGGCAAAGATACCGACTTCTACTCGATTCGGCAAGCATGTGGGCGAATTTTTATTCCGGCTCCTGCCAAATGAAGCGCAACGCGGACAGGCCCAGCCATTGCACCAGCCGCGGATCGAGCCAGTAATGAGCAATTGCAACCAGTTGACCGCGATAAAAAACCAAGGGCAGACGCGGACGCCGCCACGGCGGAATGCGCGCCTCCTGCAAAAATGCCTTGAGCGTACGCGTGCCACCGCGGCGCGGATCGACAAAGCGTTCGCCGCCCTGACGAAACCCGACCTGCACCGCACCCGCCGGCGCGCCCGCATACTGCGCCGCCAACACGCCGCAACCCGGCGGCAATGCCAGCGGCGCGCGCATGGGCCAGTACGCTTGCCATGCGCCCGGCCGCGGTGGCAACGGCCCCAGCGCATACAAACAACCGTCAAACGCACGCACTTGCGTCTGCCGCCATGCAACCTTCGGTCCGGCATGCGCGCGCGCCGCCAGCAGGCGCCGAATTTCGGCCACATGGCGATGATCCGGCGCGTCACGCCCGGCCTGGCGCAGCCAATGGCGAATCACCCCGCCCTGCCGGAACGCACTCAAGCGACGCAGCCCCGCCATCTCGAGCCGCTGCCGGGCATCCATCAGGCGCGCGCCATCTTCGGCCGCGACTTCCTGCACCAGCGCACTGGCTTCGGCGCACCAGTGGGCCGAGCGTGACAGGGTGCGGCTGGCCGCCGGCCAGCGTTGCTGCAGCTGCGGCCAGATCATCGCGCGCACATAGCCCCGATCCAGCGTCACATCGTGATTACTGGGATCCTCCACCCAGGACAACTCATGCTCGCCGGCATAACTCAGCAATGCGCTGTGCGGCAGCGACAACAGCGGCCGCCACAGTCGGCCACCGGCAAAATCACACCACTGACCCATCGCCGCCAGGCCGGCGACACCGGCACCGCGCAACGCCTGAATCAGAAACGTCTCGGCCTGGTCATCGGCATGCTGGGCCAAAACCAGCACCTCACCCGGACGCAGCGCCGCTGCCAGCGCCGCGTAGCGCGCCTGGCGCGCGCCCGCTTCGATACCGGCACCGGCCCGCTCCACCTGCACTTCAAGGCAATCGAAAGCAACTCCCCAATCGGCACAGACCGCGCGGCAATGCGCCACCCAGCGGTGCGCGTCAGGCAACAGATTGTGGCAGACATGAATGGCGCGAACCGGCTGTGGGTGGCCGGCGTGGATCAGCGCATGCAGCAAGGCGGTGGAGTCCGCGCCGCCACTGAAGGCCACCGCGAAGCCACTGCCCGCGGACGTACATTGTGCCGGAGCAACGGCCGCGGTTACGCGGTGGATTTGTATTCGCCGAAACTCATCCAACGTTTGTACCGGGTATCCACCAGTTCCTGGGTGTCGAGACGTTCCAGGCGCTCAATTTGCGCCAGCAGGTGATCCTTGAGCTGCGCCATCAACGCTTGTGGATCGCTATGCGCTCCGCCCAGCGGCTCGGGGATGATGTCATCAACCAGGCCCAGCTTGTGCAGGCTTTCGGCATTGACTTTCATCGCCTCGGCGGCGTCCTTGGCCTTGTCGGCGCTTTTCCACAGGATCGAAGCGCAGCCTTCGGGCGATATCACCGAATAGACGCTGTACTGCAGCATGGCGAGATGATCGCCCAGGCCGATACCCAACGCGCCGCCAGAACCGCCCTCGCCGACCACAGTGCACACGATCGGCACCCGCAGTTTTGCCATCACGAACAGATTCTGCGCGATCGCCTCGCTCTGATTGCGCTCTTCGGCGCCGATGCCCGGATAAGCCCCCGGCGTGTCGATCAGGGTCACGATCGGCAGCCGGAAACGCTCGGCCATTTCCATCAGGCGCAGCGCCTTGCGATAGCCTTCCGGTTTGGGCATGCCGAAATTGCGGTAAATCTTGTCTTTCGTCGCCCGGCCCTTCTGATGACCGATCACCATCACCGGCTGCCCGCCCAGGCGCGCCGTACCGCCGATGATCGCGGGGTCGTCGGCATACATGCGGTCACCATGCAGCTCCACGAAATCGGTCAACATGCCATCGATATAATCGACCATGTACGGGCGCCGCGGATGGCGCGCCAGCTGCGCGATCTGCCAGGTGGACAACTTGGAGAAGACGTTTTCGGTCAGATGGCGGCGCTTGGCCTCGAGCCGGCTGATTTCTTCGGTCAAGTTGACTTCGCTGCCATCGGCAACAGAACGCAACTCATCGATCTTCTCCTGTAATTCCGCAATCGGCTGTTCAAAATCGAGATAATCGAGGTTCTTCTGTGCCATGTGTATCCGTAGGAATCAGGTTTGAGCGCTGGAATTTCGGCGATAACGCACTTCCACCGCCTGCGCTCCCATCAAGGTGCGCAGGTCGGTCAGCAGGTCATCACAAACACGTACACGTGCGTCTCCCATGGTCAGTACGGCACGTGCGGTTTCATTAGCGTAGCGCAATACGATACCGCAACCGTCGTCATTACGATAGCGTTCGATGCAACCGGCCAGGGCATCGACATCCAACG
>DATGUT010000005.1:0-6442 GCA_035301185.1 Salinisphaeraceae bacterium | reverse complement strand
CTGCAAGCCTGTAGCTGACAAGAAGTTGACCTGAATCAATGCGTCATGGGCTGTCCCTGAGTAGCTTGTGCGCGGTCGGGATTTGCCTGACATGATATTCCCTTAATCCTTTTCAGGCTATCTCAGACGCCCGCGTATGCTACTTTTGTAGTATAATTTTTTGTAATTTTATATTGCCGTTTTAGTGTTTGCAGGAATTTTGAGCCGTGTTGGTCATGCCTGTACTCGAGTATTTGCTGCAGCGATTATTTCAGGGAGTTTGACCGCCGATGACTGTCAATATTGCCTTTCTGCTTGCCATGACTCTGCTGATATCAATCGGCGGGTTGTTCGTGCTGGTCTGGGCACTGGCCAATGACCAGTTCTCGGTCGGCAAGCAGGCTGCGCGCACCATTTTCGCCAAGGGTGAACTGGGCCATGTCGAAGACCAGGCGACACCGCAGGCGGACAGGGAAGCGATGCAGGTGTCGAGCCATCACCAGCTCGAAGAAGCCGATGCCGAGGAGCTGTATGAACGAGAATTTCTGGATCGTTCATCGCGGGCGCCGACATTGCTGTGGCTTAGTTCGTCCGTGGTCTGGCTGGTGCTGGGCTCGGTGTTTGGCGTGCTGGCTTCACTGAAGCTGCACATGCCGGAATTGATGGTCGATCATGCGGCGATGACATTCGGTCGCGTGCGTCCGGTGCATCTCAACATGGTCGCCTATAGCTGGACGTCAATGGCCGGTGTCGGTGTCGGCATCTGGTTGATTCCGCGCCTGTTCAAGACGCCGCTGGTGGGCGGTGGCTTCGCCGTGGCCGGCGGCATCCTGTGGAACATCGGCCTGTTCCTCGGCATCATCGCTGTCCTGGCCGGTTTCAGTGATGGCCTCGAATGGCTGGAAATCCCCTGGCAGCTCGCGGTCCTGCTGGTCATCGGCGGGGCGCTGGCGGCGGTGCCGCTCATTCTCACGGTCATCAAGCGCCGCGTGCAGCATTTGTACGTGAGCGCCTGGTATCTCGTCGCCGCCCTGGTCTGGTTCCCGATGCTGTACATCACGGCCAACTTCCCGAACCTGTTCGATGGCGTGCAGCAGGGCACCATGAACTGGTGGTTCGCGCATAACGTGCTGGGCCTGTGGATGACGCCGCTGGGCCTGGCCGCGGCCTATTACCTGATCCCGAAGATCACCGGCTCGCAGATTTATTCCTACAGCCTGTCGCTGATCGGCTTCTGGTCGCTGGCGCTGTTCTACAGCCAGGTCGGGCTGCATCACCTGATCGGCGGGCCGGTGCCGTCCTGGGTGGTGACCCTGTCCATCGCCACCAGCGTGATGATGATCATTCCGGTGATTGCGGTGGCCATCAACCACCACGTCACGGTGGCGCCGCATTGGCGCATGCTGCTGCATTCGCCGACGCTGCGCTTCGTCGAACTCGGCGCCATCTCGTACACGCTGTCGTCGCTGCAGGGCTCGATCGAGGCGCTGCCGTGGGTCAACACCATCACCCACTTCACCCACTTCACCGTCGGCCATGCGCATCTTGGCGTCTACGCCTTCATCGGCTTCGTCATGTTTGGCTCGATCTACTTCATCATGCCGCGCCTGCTGAACTGGGAGTGGCCGTACAAATGGGCGATTTCAGCGCATTTCTGGCTCGCCTTCATCGGCTTCTTCCTCTATTTCTGGGCGCTCACCATTGGTGGCTGGATTCAGGGCCTGCTGCTCGTCGATCCGGCCGCGTCGTTCCAAGCAAGCGTGGAGGTCACCATCCCCTACCTGGTTACCCGTTCCGTTGGCGGTACCCTGATGACGCTTAGTCATATCGTGTTCGCCACCCACTTCTGGATTGCACTGCGCCGCCAGGGCCCGCGGGTCGAGGAAGCGCAGCAGTTGTTCATGCGCGGCTGGCGCCGCAAGGAGGCGCAGGCATGACCAAGGCCATTGCCATTGCCGCCGGTGCCGGCATGATCCTGGTCTATGCGGGGCTGATGCTGCTGGTCGTGCCGTCCATCCAGCTGTCCGGCGCCAAGCCGCCGGCAGAGGCGCAAACCCAGCACAGTGCCGAAGAGATTCGGGGCCGCAAGCTGTATGTCTCGCTCGGCTGCGTCTATTGCCACAGCCAGCAGCCGCGCGACCCGGCGCAGACACCAGCGGACCGTGAGCGCGGCTGGGGCCGGCCGTCGGTGCCCGAGGACTACACCTATGACGGCCCGCACCTGCTGGGCACCATGCGCACCGGCCCGGATCTGTTCAACATCGGTGCCCGCCAGCCCAGCGTGGATTGGCACCTGGCGCACCTGTACAACCCGCGGGCGGTGGTTTCCTGGAGCACCATGCCGAGCTATCCGTTCCTGTTCAGGGAGACGGACATCGTGCTCGACGAGATGCAGGAAGTGCATCTGCCGGAAGAGTTCCTGCCATCGGAAGGGCACATCGTGGCGACAGACGATGCCATGGCACTGGTCAAGTACATGTTGTCGCTGGATCACACCTATCCGGTCGAGAAACTCACCGCCGAGGAGCCGGAAGAGGAAGCGGACGAGGCCGAGACCGAGACTTCGAGCCTTGATGCGACCGGCGAAGGGAGCGCGTCATGAGCGAAGGAAACACCGGAAACCAGAACGAGCGCCCGCAACAGCAGAAGCGCGCCTACGTGCGCGAGCGCCGGGAGCCGACCGAGCTCACCAATCCCGTGCCGTTGGCTTTCCTCATCTTTTCGGCACTCATCGTCATCTGGGGGCTGAGTTACTTCTATACCCGCATCGGCGCGGTCACCGCCGCCGGCGACTATCGCACCCCGATCGTCGCCGAGGCGGACAGCAGCGGTGGCGCAGTTGATGGCAGCACGGTCTATGCCAATACCTGTGCCGCCTGTCACCAGCAGTCGGGGGCCGGCATTCCCGGCGCTTTCCCGCCGCTGGATGAATCCGAATGGGTCACCGGCAATCCGGCGCTGGCGGTGCAGGTCGTGCTGCATGGCCTGAACGGCGAAATCGAAGTGGCCGGGGAAACCTTCAACGGTGCCATGCCGGCGCAGAACCTGTCCGACGAGGAAATCGCCGCGGTTGTCTCCTACATCCGCGAGAGCTGGTCCAATGACGCGGACGCGATCACGGCGGATTTCGTCGCCGAGCAGCGCGCAGCGACCGAGGATCAAAGCGGCCCCTGGAATGGAGCCGACGAGCTGCACGAGGCCGTCGGCGAGGCGCAGTGACCACCGCAGCAGCGTCGCAGAGCAGCTTCGCCATTGACGGCATGTTCTGCGGTGGCTGCGCGGCCACGGTGGAACGTGCCTTGATGCGCGTGCCCGGCGTGGCCGCGGCCAGCGTCTCGTTTGTCAGCGATGCCGCGCTGGTGCGCCACGACGAGAGCGTCAGCCGGGAGCGCCTGGCCGCAGTCATCACCCAGCTTGGCTATGGCGCGCGCACGCTGGACGAGGATGGCGCCGCCGCCAATGAAGGGGCGCGCGAGAAGTTCCTGCTCTGGCACCGGCTGCGCCTGATCATCGCCATCTTCTTCGGCATGTGGACCATGCTGGCCAGCCTCGTGATTTACCTGGGCCAGCTGCCCGACCAGCAGACCACCTGGTTCGTGGCGCTGGCCAGCGGTGTGTTCGCCATGCCCGTGCTCGCCTTTTCCGGCAGCGCGTTTTATCGCCTCGGCTGGCGCAGCCTGCGTGCCGGCGCGCCCGGCATGGAGGCGCTGATTTCCATTGCCGTGATTACCGCGGCCGTGGTTTCCACCATCAATCTGATCCGCGGCAACACGTTCGTTTATTTTGATGCGGCCGTGATGCTGATCACGTTCCAGCTGATTGCCCGCTTGACGGATTTCAGCGTGCGGCGCTCCGCCGGCGATGCCGTGCGCCGCCTGCTGCAACTGGCGCCGGAACAGGCGCGCCGGGTGTGCGCCGAGGGCACGGAAATGGTGCATCCGCGCGCGCTGGCAAGCGGCGACATCATCGAGACCCGCCCCGGCGAGCGCATCAGCGCCGATGGCATCGTGGCGAGCGGGCGCTCACGCCTCGACAGCAGCGTGCTCAGCGGCGAGTCGATGCCGCGCACGCTGGCCGCGGGCGACGAGGTCAGCGCCGGCGAGCTGGTGCTCGATGGCGTGCTGCGCATCGAGGTCACGGCACCTGGCGGCAAGCGCCGCATCGATGCCCTGGCCACTGAAGTGCGGCGGCTTTTGGTCGGCAAGGGCACGCTGGCGCGCATCGCCGATCAGGTCGCGCGCTGGTTGCTGCCGACGATTGTCGTCGCCGCCGTGCTGGCTTTGCTGCTGGCGCTGTATACCGGCGCCGGCTGGCAGGATGGCCTGGCCCGGGCGCTGGCGGTGATCATCGTCACCTGTCCGTGCGCGCTGTCGCTGGCGGTGCCGCTGACATTGACCGCGGCCGCCAGTGCCGGCGCGCGCAACGGCATCATCCTGCGGGACCCTGGCGTGCTGGAAAACGCATCGCGCATCAATACCATTGTCTTCGACAAGACCGGCACCCTGACCGCAGGCCGCCCGGAAGTGGTGGCCGTGCATTGCGCGCCCGGCGTGGCGCGCGCGGCTGTGCTGCAGGCCGCCGCCAGCGCGGAAGCCGGCTCGCTGCATCCGCTGGCGCGCGCCATTTGCCGCGCCGCGCAACGCGATGCCGGCCAGCCGCCGGCCGATGTGCGCGAAATCGCCGGTTGCGGTGTCGAGGCAAGCGCCGCCGATGGCCGGCTGCTGCGGATCGGCTCCGCGGCCTGGTTCCGCGATTGCGGGCTGCAGCCGCTGCGCATCCGCAAGCAGCCCGCCACCAGCCGCGTCGAGGTGGCGCATGGCGCGCAGGTGCTGGGCACCATCGAGCTGGCCGATCCCTTGCGCGACGAGGCGCAGCCCATCATCGAGCGCCTGCAGCAGCGCGGTTATCGGGTCGTGCTGGCGAGCGGCGACGGCGACGATGCCGTGCAGGCGGTTGCCGCGCGGCTGGGCATCGAGGGTCACGCCCGGCTGCTGCCGCAGGACAAGCTGGATTTGCTCGCGCAGTGGCGCGCGCAGGGCCTGCGCGTGGCCTTCATCGGCGATGGCATCAACGACGGGCCGGCGCTGGCGGCGGCGGATCTCGGCATTGCCGTCGGCGATGCCAACGACCTGGCGCGCAGCGCCGCAGCCGTCGGCCTGCTGGAAAAAGGCATGGCGCCTGTGGAAACCGCCTTGTACCTGGCCGTGCGCGCCGGGCGCATCCTGCGCCAGAATCTGGTCTGGGCCGTGGCTTACAACGGCTTGATCCTGCCGGCGGCCGTCCTCGGCTTCGTCAATCCCGTGTTCGCGGCGCTCGCCATGACAGCGAGCTCGATCTCGGTCTCGCTGAATGCCATGCGCGCCGGCTGGACGCGCTCGGGCAAGGGGAAACCCTCACATCGCCCGGCTGGCGGGTCGCGACAGGCGCCGCAATTCGGTTAAAGTGGCAGCTGCAATTCATCACGGAGGCAAGACCATGGCTGACCAGAAAAAATCCAATTTCTACAAGGAACTGACCCCGGATACCTACGACTCATGGCGCGCCTTCAGCCGCCAGGCGTTCAAGGCTGGCGCGTTGGATGAAAAAACCAAGCAGTTGATTGCGGTGGCGGTGGCCCATGTCACCCAATGCCCTTATTGCATCAAGGGCCATACACCAGCCGCGGCGCGTGCCGGTGCCACCCGCCAGGAGATCATGGAAGCCATCTGGGTGGCGGCCGAAATGCGCTCCGGCGGCGCCGTCTCGCACGCGCAAATGGCGTTCGACAGCCTGCCCGATGACAGCGACTAACCCATAACAGGCGAAAACAACGTGTACGACCATGCCACAAGCATTGATGCCCGCTACCATGCCGCCCACCTGCTGCGTGCGACGCGGCTCTTTCTTGTGGTTGGCCTTGCGGCGATACTGGCAGGCGGCCTGCTGGCCGCGGTGACCGCGCATGATCCGGTGCGCCCGCTGATCTGGCTCAGCGCTTATCTGGTGCTGATCGTGGGCCTGGCACAGTGTGTATTCGGCGTCGGTCAGACCGCGTTGCGCGCGCGCCCGCCGGGCACGGTGCTGGTCGGCAGCCAGTGGCTGCTGTTCAACCTCGGCAACCTTGGCGTGGTCATCGGCTCGCTGGGCAATTACCTCATGCTGCTGACAGTGGGCACGGTGCTCTTTTTCGCGGCGCTGGCCCTGTTTGCGCTCAGTGTGCGCCAGTCACAGTACCAGCGGCTGGGTTACGCTTACTATGCCGTTCTTGCCATAGTCGCCGCCGGTGCCGTGATCGGGCTGGGCCTGTCGGCGCTGGGCAATGCCGGGCAGTAAGGCCACTGCCTTTAGCATGAGATTTCTCCACTCGCTCCGCTCGGTCGAAATGACAGAGGACTCCGCTCGCCTTGCTCATTCGAAACGACGGTAGAGCGTGTCATCTCGACTGGAGGGAGCCTGCGACCGCAATGGAGAGATCTCTCTCCAG
>DATGUT010000004.1:0-2177 GCA_035301185.1 Salinisphaeraceae bacterium | reverse complement strand
CCGTTGTTCGAGCAATGCTGGGTCATGGCTGCGCGGCGCAAGGCGCAGCAGGCGGATTTGGTCATCATCAACCATTATCTGCTGTTCGCCGACCTGACTCTACGGGAACAGGGCTTCGGCGAATTGCTGCCCGATGCCGACGTCATCATCCTCGACGAAGCCCATCAGTTGCCGGATATTGCCGGGCGTTTTTTCGGCCAGGCCATTTCCGGACGCCAATTGCAGGATTATGTCCGTGACGCGCACACTGAGCTGGGCGAACTGGGCGGCGACATGCCCGAGCTGGCGCGCACGTTCACAGCCTTGGCCAATGCCGAAAAGGGTTTCGCGCAGGCGCTGGCGCGCGAACCGCGGCGCAGCAGCCGGGCCTGGCTGGATCTGGCCGACGACACCAGCCTGCAGGCGCAGGCGCGGCTGGCGACGCTGTTGCAGCAGGCGCAGGTG
Organism: Salinisphaeraceae bacterium; assembly: GCA_035301185.1. Classification (GTDB taxonomy): domain Bacteria; phylum Pseudomonadota; class Gammaproteobacteria; order Nevskiales; family Salinisphaeraceae; genus DATGUT01. The sequence continues at coordinate 1,733 of DATGUT010000004.1, read as the reverse complement.
CAGCTGGAGCCGGTGGCCGAGCGCAGCGAAGGCATGGCCAGCCTGCTGCGTCGTGCCGGCGAGCTTTGTGAACGCCTGGCTGCGGTGAACCAGGACGAGCGCGACAACGTCAGCTGGATCGAGCCGCGCGGCAACATCGGCTGGGTCTGGCACAGTACACCGCTCGACATCGCCGAGCCCTTTGCCCGCGCCATCAGCGCTTATCCTGGCGCCTGGATCTTCACCTCGGCCACGCTCGCCGTGGACAACAGCCTGGCGTATTTCTGCGCGCGCCTCGGCCTCGGCGAAGTCGAGTGCCATATCCTGCCGAGCCCGTTCGATTATGCCAACAATGCCCGCCTGTACGTACCGGCGCGCATGCCGGCGACCAATGCGCCGGACTATACCAATGCAGTGGCCGAGCAGGCGATCGCGCTGATCCGGGCCGCCGGCGGCGGCGCCTTCGTGCTGTGCACCAGTTATCGCGCCCTCCATGCCTGCGCCCAGGCGCTGACTGCGGCCGGCATGGCGCCGCTGGTGCAGGGGCAGGGCGCCCGGGCCGCGCTGCTGAGCGCATTCCGGCAACAGCAGGATCAGGTATTGGTTGGCACCAGCAGCTTCTGGCAAGGTGTGGACGTGCGCGGCCATGGCCTGCGCCTGGTGATCATCGACAAGCTGCCGTTCGCCGCGCCGTCCGATCCGGTGCTGGCGGCGCGCTCGCGGGCCATCAAGCAGGCCGGCGGCGATCCGTTCATGGACCATACCCTGCCGCAAACCGTCATCAGCCTGAAGCAAGGGGTCGGCCGCCTGATCCGCGACAGCCGCGATCGCGGCCTGCTCGCCATTTGCGACACGCGTCTGTACAACCGCCGCTACGCGGTGAAAATCCGCAACAGCCTGCCGCCGATGCCGGTGACGCGCGATCTGGATGAGGCCCTCACGTTCCTGCAGCAGCTGGAGCCGCTGGCATGAAAGTCCTGGCCCTGGATGCCGCCACCGAAGCATTGTCGGTCGCGCTCTATGATGCGGCCGACACACAGGTCGCGCGCGAGCATTTCGAAATCGCGCCACGCGCTCACGCCACGCGCCTGTTGCCCACGGCCCAGCGGTTGCTGGACGAGGCCGGCTGGCAACTGGCTATGCTCGATGGCCTCGCCTTCGGCCGTGGCCCCGGCGCCTTCACCGGCCTGCGCATTGCCGCCGGCCTGATCCAGGGCCTTGCCTATGGCGCCGACCTGCCGGTGGCGCCGGTATCGACGCTGGCAGCACTGGCGACGCGCGCTTGCTCACGCCATCAAGGCGACGCGGTGCGCGTGGTGCAGGATGCGCGCATGGGTGAAATCTATACGGCGGATTTTTGCTGCGCCGCAGAACAGCCGCAGCTCATTAACGAAGAGCGCGTCATTCGCCCGGCAGCGCTTGCCGCGGGTGCCGGCGGCTACGACAATTGGCTGTTCGCCGGCAATGGCTGGCCGGTGCTCGCAGCCGCAGGTACATTGGTACCGGATACGATCTGCGAACAATGGCCGCATGCACTGGACATCGCCCGCCTCGGCGCGGCCATGCTCGCACGCGGCGAAGGTGTAGCGGCGCACGCGGCGCTGCCGGTGTATGTGCGCGACGAGGTGGCGCGCAAACCGCCTTGATGGATCTATGCCAATGGCAATCGAGAAAACAAATGCTGTATGAGTTGGAAGATTACACGCCCAGCGTTCCTGCGTCGGGCAATTTCTTCGTCGCCGCCAACGCCACCG
>DATGUT010000003.1:0-2872 GCA_035301185.1 Salinisphaeraceae bacterium | reverse complement strand
CGCGGGTCTGGCCCATGGCCTTGGCGATGATGTCGTAGGCTTCGTCCTGATTGGTTTCGATGAAGTCCATGGCTTCCATGATGGCATTCACGATCGCCTGCACCGTCTCCGGATGGGCCTCGACGAAATCCTGGCGCATACCCAGGGTATCGCCGATCACGCCGGGGGTTTCATCGCTGGAAATGACGACATGGCCGGACGCGCTTTCCCGCGCGGTCGTCAGCCATGGCTCCCAGGTGAAGGCGGCATCCAGGCGCCCCGCGGCAAACGCGGAACCAGCCTCGCCGGCACCCAGATCCTTGACATCCAGATCGTCCAGCGTCATGTCGTGTTGATTGAGCAGATACAACGCCCAGAAAAAACTGGCGCCGCCGCCGGTTTCCAGGCCGACACTCCTGCCCTTCAGGTCTTCGATCGATTTGATGTCCTTCTTGGCGACAAGCCCGTCACCGCCATAGGAATCATCCAGCGCCACCACCTGGATGACCGGCACACCAGCGGCCACCGTCGTGATATGGGTGTCCGGCGTGGTCGGGAAACCGTCGATCTGCCCGGCCGCCAGGGCGCTGCGCCGATCGGCCACTTTCTCGATGCGGCGCAGGACGACATCGACGCCTTCCTGCTCAAAAAAGCCCTTTTCCTCGGCAATGAAGATCGAGCCGTAACCGATCCACGACGAAATACCGAGCTTGACCGTCGGCGTCTCGTCACTCCAGCCGGGACCGGCCCACGCAAGGCACAATACGGCTGCCGACAAGCAGGCAGCCAACACGCTTTTTTTCATGACATCTCCTCGCATAATTAGCATTGCAAGCGGTTCAGGATAACGCAACGCCTGCCGCTTTTTCAGGCGCGCCCGAAACCGTGTCCGGGCATGGCATGATCGGCCCACATCCGGAGCAGCAGGACATGTTACGCGACTTGGTTCATAACCGACAGCAGACGGGCTCAACTGCTCGCCGGCGGCGAGGTGCGCCCATAGAATTGTTCCGAAGTCAGGTCATTGAGCTTCATGCCCGGCCGCTCGCCGTACGTGAGCACGGAATTGATGCGCGGCGTGCCACCCTCGATCGGCGTTACCCGGTGCATGGAATGTTCGCCGCGGAAAAACGCCAGCGTGCCGGGCGCGCTCGGCAGCAGCTTGATGCGGCGGCGATCTCCCTGCAGCACTTGCTGCACTTCGGCGTAGTGCTCGTCATCGTCGGAGCGCAGCCAGGGTACATATTCGAACGCGCCGCCCTGCTCTGCTGGCTGATACATCACGGTGATGGAGAACTCGCTGTTGTCAAAATGCCAGCCCAATTCCTCGCCCGGCTCGAACGTGGTGATTTGCAATGCGTCCAGCGGGTCTGCACTACGATACAGCAGCGGCTTTTCCAGCACTGCGGCGATGAAACGGGTCAGGTCATCGGATTCATACAGGCGCCGCAGCGGCGCATCCGCGGGGATGTAGTCATAGGCAATGCCATGCTTGGCGGAGCGCACCTGCCAGGCGCGCGGATGCTCGCTTGGCACGGTCGCATCCGGCGCTTCGAAATACACCGTATGCATGCGATCCGAAGGCCAGGCCCGCTCACTCAACTGCCGGGACAAACCAACCATGGCCGCAATCGCCCGCGGCGTGATGAATCCCGGCAGCGTGCAGGCACCGTCCGCCGCCAGGGATTCACGGCATGCGACCACGAGCGCCTGGCCGCGCTCGCCGGCGAGCTGATGGATCGGATAGCGCTCCAGATCCACCACATCTGTGTAAGCAGTTGCAGTCATGTCGGCAGTACTCATGTTGGTTTGTTCTTCCGGTTTCACGCCGGCCCTGGGCCGCGCCGGTGTCTTATAGCACCAATCAGCCGCGCAGAACAAATCGACTACAGCCCGGCAGCGGTGTCGGCTATCAGCAGGTCGACCACGGCCTTGAGGCTTTCCTCGCGATTGGCGCCGTCATCCCTGGCCTTGGCAAAAGCCGCGACCTGGCGATGGGCGCTGGTGCCCCGCTTGATGATGTCGCGCAGCGAGGCCACCTCCTTGGTGCAACCAAGTGCAGCGGCATCCTCGGCGGTCAGCTCGAGCAATTCCTCCAGCAATTCGGGGAATGGCACCAGATGGCCGCGGCCCAGATCGAGCAGCCCTTCATCATAGCTGTAGCGCATGGCGCGCCAGCGATTTTCGTTGATCAGCATGGGCGAATACAGCCGCCAGCGCTGGTTGGTCGTGCGCAGGCGATAGAGCATGCGCAGAATGCACATGAGCAGCGCCGCCAGGCCAATGGCGTCGTCCAGCCGGGTGCAGACATCCATGACGCGGGTTTCGAGCGTCGGGTAATGATTGCTCGGGCGCAGGTCCCACCAGATTTTACTGGAATCCTCGATCAGCCCGGCGTTGACCAGCAGATCGACGTGGCGGCGGTATTCGGCGAAGCTCTGGAAGCGCTCGGGAATGCCGGTGCGCGGCAGCACATCGAAAATGGTCAGGCGGTAGCTCTTGAAACCGGTGTCGTGCCCGCCCCAGAACGCGGACGAACACGACAGCGCCAGCAAGTGCGGCAGGAAGTAGCGCAGCTGGTTCATCAGGTCGATGCGCAATTCCTCGTCGCTGATGCCGACATGCACGTGCATGCCGCAAATCACCATGCGCCGGACCGCGGCCTGCATCTCCGCCGCCAGCGAATCGTAGCGCTCGTGCGCCGTTTGCTTTTGATCGGACCAGCGGCTGAACGGATGGGTGGAGGCGGCGATCGGGGCGAGCCCATGGCGGTCGGCCACGGCGATGATGCCCTGGCGCAGCCGGGCCAGTTCGTCCCGTACCTCAGCAATGTTGTGGCACTTGGCGCTGCCGACCTCGATCTGCGAGCGCAGGAACTCGGTGGTCACGTGAT
>DATGUT010000002.1:0-18138 GCA_035301185.1 Salinisphaeraceae bacterium | reverse complement strand
CACAGGTGATGGCGCGCCAGCCACAAATGATGGCGTCGCGCTACGCCATCGACGGCTAGGCCGCGCAGTGCGTGCAGCGTGGACAGACGCATAATTTGCTCGAACATTTCCGTGACTACGGGGCAAATATATTACATTTTTGGTGGGCGTGAGCATATTGTTTATCATAATTACGGTCGCGGGGACGATCCGGATTAACAATATGGTGGGGCTGAATAGTTACCAGTGCATAAAGCGCTAGTGTCCAAGTTGCCAAGGACGTGAGTTCGTTGCATGGATGTGAGAATGCGGATGTTCATTTATTGGCGTAAGCTTAGAAGCCAAGCTACGTCTTTCAACACGTGGCTCGTGTGAACTCTTTTCATTGAGCTGAAACGCAAGGCGTTTTGCGGTCGGCATTAAGTTGAGTCGTGGTGCTGAGACGCGTTTATTGCATAACTTGCCACATTGCGGACACGTGGCCGCTTGCTGATATTCCGACATGGGCCGCAGCTTCTCGAATGAGCCACAACAGTCACAGCAGTATGAATATATTGGCATGATCTCTATTTCCTGTGTTATTGATTCGGCCAGGCCGCAATGGTGCGGCCTGGCTGTTTCAACGGCCCAGCCTCAGGTTGTAAAGGCCAGATCACTTGGCTCTACTTGACGTACGGGCCCATCAGCATTTGGTCGAATATCGAAATCAAACATTGAAGTAGGAATTTGCAGCGCCACGCATGCGTTCGGAATATCCACAACACTGCTGATATGGCCTTCTATGGGAGCGCAGCTAATCATGGTGTAGATTTGTTCCCCGGTGTAGCCAAACTTCGACAGGTAATATATCGCGTTTCGGCAAGCTCTTTTGTAGGCCAACGTTACATCCAGGTAGTGCTGCTTCCCAGTGTCTTCATCGACCGAAATGCCTTCAAATACCAAGAATTCCGAATAATCAGGATCGACCGGACCTGGCTGAAACATGGACTGATGCACACCATATTTGTTACAGCCATCCTTGATAAGCCTTACATTTAGCTTAATCCAGCCAGGCATCTCAATTGCGCCACAGAAGGTAATTTCACCGTCACCTTGAGAAAAATGCAGATCTCCTACCGCCAAGCCTGCATCCTTAACGTAAACAGGTAAAAAGCATTTGCTGCCACGGCACAGATTTTTGATGTCGCAATTGCCACCATTTTCGCGTGGCGGAATAGTACGTGCGGCTTCCTTTCCGGCTGCCTCCAGGTCGGAACCCGACATCTTGCCAAGCATCACTCCGCGAGGTTCGGGCGGTAAAGCAAGTGGCGTATCATGTTCAGGGCCATTTTGAATCAGGTCCGCTTCACGCCGATTCCATTCATCAAGCAATTCGCGCGAAGGCAAGCAGCCTATGATTCCAGGATGGGTCAATCCAGCAAATCTCAAATGTGGTATATGGCGCGAAGTGGCCCAGATACCATTAAAATCCCAGATGCATTTAGCTGTCTTCTCAAAGTAGTCATCAAGAAACCCCCATGCTTTGTCCTTTCGCCAGATTCCCGTATATCCCCAGGCAGTGTCCTCAAACGGACCGATATCAAGAATATCAACCTCCAACAAATCGCCAGGCTCTGCCCCACGCACACCAATTGGGCCTGATAGATGGTGACACGGATCCAAATCCACATCGCGCACGTCATTGGCTGAATCATCGTTTTTCATTTGACCGCCAGTCCAATCCATACACTCCACCCGGAAAGGCTCTTCAGGTGTTACATATTTGGCCATTGGAATATCGGGATGCCACCGATTCATAATGACCGGTTCATGTTGCTCGGAAGGCGCCTTGTCACGGTCAATGCTGATTATGGTTTCCATAACTAATATCTCCTATTGCTATAGCTACTGCTCTGCTCACTAAACGAAACAGAAGGCAGTCACTGTGCACTGACTAAACTAACCTATGCTTCGGCAGTTTTGTGCCCTATGTATATAGGGTTTATACCTAGACATATAAGGTATTTGCCTATATAGGGTGTATCCCTTGTTTTAGCAGGGGTTTCTACTAGTGGACTCGTATTGATATTTGCAATTACAAGGCAGATAGTTGTAGCTGTATATCATTGACTGCCGAATACCAATGATACACACCCTGAAGATACCAAAAGTCAGCCATAATACCATCTTGGCCCAATTAGGAGGATGATGAAATGCCAAAGCAGTTATTTCCACTTGATTCAAGCAAGCCTTTTACCGATCAGAAGATACTCGGCCATAATCGTTGGCACCCAGAGATTCCACCTGCAATAAACGTAAAGCCAGATGATACTTTTCGCTTGGACTGTCGTGAATGGTTTGACGGCGCGATTAAAAACGATGACTCAGCGGATGACATTCGCGATGCGCCTGTGCCAAAAGTGCATGCATTATCAGGTCCGATTGCAATTGAAGGCGCTAAGCCGGGTGATTTGCTAATTGTAGACATATTGGACGTTGGCCCAATACCCCAAGAGGATTCGGGTCCGCTTGCCGGCCAGGGTTGGGGTTATACCGGCATTTTTCCACGAAACAACGGTGGTTCATTTCTCGTTGACCAATTTCCAGATGCATATAAAGCCATTTGGGATTTCAACGGACAAGTTGCAACATCCCGACATGTGCCGAACGTATCATTTGTTGGCAATACACATCCGGGCTTGATGGGAACTGCGCCTTCCAAGCAACTTCTCACAAAATGGAACAAGCGTGAAGGAGACCTGATCGCAACCGATCCCCATAGGCTTCCTCCCTTGGCATTACCGCCCGAGCCGCAGGATGCGATGTTGGGATATCTCGATGAAAATGATTTCGATCGAGTTGCTGCAGAGGCTGCTCGTACGGCCCCGCCCAGAGAAAATGGCGGGAATCAGGATATCAAGAATCTTGGGCGAGGCAGCCGCGTTTTTTATCCGGTTTTTGTTGATGGGGCAAACTTCTCAGTTGGTGACCTTCATTTCGCGCAAGGTGATGGGGAGATTACATTTTGCGGTGCTATAGAAATGGGCGGCTTTATCGATCTGCACGTCGATTTGATCAAGGGCGGAATGGATACGTATGGAGTTCGTGAAAATGCCATTTTCATGCCAGGTCGCGTTGAGCCGCAGTACTCGGAATGGATATCGTTTTCAGGAACATCTGTAACTCTGGACGGTGAACAACGCTATTTGGACTCGCAGTTAGCCTATCAACGAGCTTGCTTGCATGCCATCAATTATCTGACCAAGTTTGGTTATAGCCCCGAACAAGCTTTTCTGCTTTTAGGGGCATGTCCAATCGAGGGCAGATTTTCTGGCGTTGTTGATATACCAAATTCATGTGGAACCGTATATATACCAACAGCGATATTTGACTTTGACGTGCGTCCTTCTGCAAGTGGACCTACCAAAATTGATCCAGGTATAGGGGCGCCAAGCTCGCCAAACCAATAAATCAGAGAATTCGCCTTCATGTTGCAATAGCATTGCTGGCATAGAAATCAATAAAAAATCTATGCCAGCAACTCGAGCGATAGGCCTTAATTTTCTATTTATTAGAATAACATATTATTTTAAATATAGTGCACTTATACATAACTATATAGCTAATTAATTATTAACTTATATTCGAAACATTAGTTTAAACATGACATGATCAAACAGATGCAAGGTTATAAAAATGGTTTCCGTAGTATTACTTTATGTTGGCGCTGTTTTGTTTTGTAATGGTATTTGGCTACTTGGAAGGATTAGTGACAAAGAGATAAGGATTATAAATATATTTACGGGTAGCACTAACGTTATTATTTCAATCATAGCGATAACTATCGCAGAGATTCAGGGGGATTTTGCATTAATAGTATTTAGTGCACAAATTTTGCTCTTTGCGTTTACCTATCTATGGGTCGCTTTTAATAACCATACAGAGGCAGATGGTCGCGGTCTTGGCTGGTTTTGCCTGTTTGTAGCATTAACCGCAGCTCCTACATCGGCACTGACTTTGCAAAATGCGGGATCTGACCCATGGCTTATATGGCTGGGTTTCAACTGGGCAGCATGGGCTGTTTTATGGTTTCTCTATTGGGGCTTATTGGCAGCCGCTTGGCCCATCCAGAGAATTACAGGCTATGTCACGACGATAGAAGGGATCTTAACTGGCTGGCTGCCAGCCTATTTAGTAATGATGGGTTTTTTATCCCTCCCATCATGATTCTTTTGGAGCGTGCCTGCTGTCCTAAATTAATTCCCGGAGCAGCAATCCGAATGTGAACGTCTTTCATGGCATCGGTGCTTAATCGATATAACTTTTGCAGCTATAGAATAGTTGCGCGCATACACATAGCTTCTGTATCGATGTAGCAGCTTGTATTGCGACCGCGTGTCGGACACTAAACAAATGCTTTTAGCTCATGGTTATGGGCAAAAAACGTAGAATAATAGGAGCAATATGTCTTGATCTTGCTATCAGCACTCTGTTTATATGGAACATATTTGTTAATCCGTTAGCGCATAACCTAGATCTCTCTCTTTCTGAAGTCAATTACATATTTGCATTTGGCCTTGCCTTCTTTAGTATGGGCGCGATTATCGGAGGATATGCTACGGATTTCATATCACCGAGTTTTTTAGCATTAATCAGCGGTATTGGTATGGTTGGGGGCTTGTGGCTGGCCGCAATTGCTCCTTCTTTTATTTGGGTAGTAATCGGGTTTGGCCTTTTGCATGGCTCCGCAACAGGGCTTGGCTACGCTACCGCAGTTCACGAGGCAGGGATAATTAACCATGGACTGGCATTAGCGCTAGTGGTAAGTGCCTACGGTGTCGGTTCTGTTCTACTCGCTCAGCCCATATCGTGGTTAATTGCTGTATCGAGCTATCATATCGCGTTCGCAGCACTTGGCGTCTTTTCTGCAGCAGTTTGCGGTCTAGCCGTTTTTCTCTTGCCAAAGCAGGTGATTTTAGGCGACCAAGCTCCGATGAGCCGCAAGAAGCCTGAAGATGTGTCACATCTAGCAGGGCTGCTCTTGCTTTTATGGCTGATGTTTGGATTAGGTAGCGCACCGGGGCTTATAACATTCGCGCTTGCCGGTGCTCTTACTGGTGGCGCTAGCTCTAGTTCTGTTATAGCCGTAAATTTTGGCAACCTCAGCGGTAGGATTCTTGCTGGTATCTTGAGTAACCGTTTAGGAGCCAGCTGTGTACTTCATGGCAATTGTGCTCTTCTTGTGGCCGCCTGCGGTATGCTCGTATTTGCCGAAAGTCGATGGGTAGCTGACATAAGCCTACTTATGATCGGGCTTCAGTATGGCGCATTGTCAACACTGCTGCCATTATTGTTGCGCAAAGGCGTTCCGGTCACGGTTTTCGGGCGATGCTTTGGTATCGTGTTTAGTGCTTGGGGCGTTTGTGGGCTAATCGCGCCCGTTGTCGCTTCAATGCTGTTGGGATTTGGCGGTATCTCATGGGTCATATTGATTATGATCGCATGTATTATTCTTAGTTGGCTGGCATGGGTAACATCACAGTATAAATATAGCCAGTGATCATTTGCAAAGACGCTTGATTCCAAACAAATCTCAATTACGGCTGACGATTATTACGCCACAGGGAGTTATGCGCTGCCACTTAAATCAGATATCTAACCTGCATTTCTCAACGCACCGTGCAAAAGCACTGCGCATTGTCAAGGATAGGTTGGTATATACGGATTTACACAAAGCGAAGTACTGCATAATGCATACGTCGGGCAGACTAGTTGCTGAAAATCAGGCCTTGCGGCGGTCGATCCAGCGCAGCCAGCGTCGGATCAAACGGATGCTGAGCCACAGCGTCACCAGCAGCCAGCCGAGAAACGCGGTCAGCCCGAGCAGCACGATGTGCGGCAGGCCCAGCTGCGGCCAGGCGGCCGCCAGCGTCTGCAGCGGGCTGGGTGCCTGCGCGAGCGTATTCAGCATGGTGCTGCCGGAGCGCACCGCGAGCGGGACGGCCGTGAGCGCCGTGAGCGTGACCAGCAGCAGCGCCAGGGTCGCCCACAGGTGATGGCGCGCCAGCCACAAATGATGGCTTCGCGCTACGCCATCGACGGCCAGGCCGCGCAGCGCATGCAGCACCGCCAGAACAGCCATGATCGGCAACAGCAGCAGGCCGATGCCAAACCACAGCAACAACAGCATGCAGCCGGCAAGCAGATAACCGCCGGTGACACCTGGTGCAAGGATCCTAGCTCGAGCTGCCATGGTGGTTCGCACCGGCCGGCATGGGCATGGCCTTGTTGTCCACCAGCGCCAGGACGCCGCGCACCAGGCGATAGATGAACCAGATGGCGACGATGCCAAAGCCGATGAAACCGATGAACACGAACGCCAGGGGAATGCAGATGACCGCCCACAGCAGAGAGTACCAGAAGGTGCGCAGCAGCCAGCGATGATGGCTGGCGATGATGGCATCGCCGCCTTCGGCATATTTGATGTGATTGATGATGACGCCGGCGATTGCGGTCACGCCGTTGAAGAACGCCAGGCCATGCAGGATGTAGGCCAGCCACAGGATGTTGCGATCACTGCCGGAGCCTGCCGTGCGATTGCTGATAGATTGATTCATGAGTCCACCTTGTGTAAGCGCAGGCTGAATTGTACGCAAATGACTGCCTGCATGCGCCGTGCACGCAAGGCGGATGCGCCCGAGGGGGAGTTTTGCATGGCTGCGCTTGTGCCGGAGACAACCATGACGCTAGGCTATTCGCGAACATGGACATAACGAACCGTGCCTGCGGGGTATGCAATTGCGAACGGTTGGAGAGAATGCATGACAAACGACGGCATCATGATGCAGCTTGAGCATCTGCTGCAACAACAAGACAGGGACAACGGCAACGAACAGGTCCTGTTCCGTGATTTCGTGGCGGCCTATTTCCGGCAGATGCGGGCTGAACAGCTGGGCGAGCGCACGGCTGAGGAATTGCTGGCCGTGGCGCAGACACACTTCGAGCTCGCCCGCGAGCGTGCCGATGCCGTGGCCGCAGTCCGCATCGTGCCGCTGCAGGATTCCCGTCACGGTTGCGATCTGGCGCTGCTGACGGTGGCGCGGGACATGCCGTTCATCGTCGAAACGGTGCGCATGGCCGTGCGCAATTCCGGGGCGGCAATCGATTGGGTGATCCATCCGGTTCTGCACCTGGAGCGTGATCAGCAGGGCAGGTTGACGTCGGTTGCCAGCGTCGCCGAACAAACCCACGGCGACAGCGATGAATCCCTGCTGTACATTGAATTTGCCGCATCGACAGGTTTCGCTCAGACGGCGCTGGTCGAGCGCGTCGAGGCCAATCTGGGCGATTTGGCCATTGTCGTGGCTGACTACCAGCCGATGCGCGAGCAGCTGCGCCACGTCATGGCCGAACTGGAGGCAGCGGCCGGCGCCAACCGTGAAGAATGCGCGGAAGTGCAGGCGTTCCTGGACTGGCTCGACGATCACCATTTCACGTTTCTTGGCTATCGCCTGCGCACGATCGAGACCGGCGATGGCGATGCAACCATGGTGGACGTTCCCGGCTCCAGCCTCGGCCTGCTGCGCGAAGAGCGTCCGTACATCGACCCGGATGGCTATGTGGCGCCGGCGGAGGAACTGGACAAATATGTCCGCTCGTCGCGCATTCTGGTGGTGGCCAAGGCCAATGCCCATGCCTGGATTCATCATCCCGAGCCGATGGATGTGATCGCGGTCAAGCACCTGGACGGCGCCGGCCAGGTGCTCGGTGCGCACCGCTTTCTCGGCCTGTTTTCGGCCAAGGCTTATGCCGCCAGCCCGCGCGACATTCCGGTGCTGCGACACAAGTTGAGCAATGTCGTGCAGCGGGCGGGATTCAAGCCGGGCTCGAATGATGCCAAGACGCTGCGCTATATCTTTGCCACGCTGCCGCGCGATGAGCTGTTTCAGTCCAGCGAGGATGAGCTGTTCACGACCGCGCTCGGCGTCCTGGCGATGCGCGAATCGGCGCCGCTGCGGCTGTTTTTGCGGCGTGATCGCTATGGGCGTTTTTATTCCTGCCTGGTGTACATCCCGCGGGATCGCTACAGCTCGAATCTGCGTCGCATCCTGGCGCGCGAGCTGGAGCGCCTGCTGTCCGGCGAGGCGAGCGAAGCCGACGTGATGATGCTGCGCGGCGGCCGTACCCGTCTGCATTACCTGATTGCCACCCAACCGGGGGCGGAGCCGATGACTGCTGACGCGATCGAACAGGAACTGCGGGTCGCCACGCGCTCGTGGCCGGATGCCTTTGCTGCGGCCGCCGGCAGGAATGACCGCCGGGTGGCTGGTTATGCGCATGCGTTTTCGGCCGCTTACATGGAGCGCGTGGCGGCACCGGCGGCGGTTGCCGATGCCCGCATACTGGCAAAGCTGGTGCCCGCCAGCCGGCCGCTTCTGACCTTGGATGCGACCGGCGCTGACGAGCGCGGATTGCTCTTGCGCCTGTTCGGCAGTGGCGCCGAGACGGCATTGTCCGATGTGCTGCCGATCCTGGAGAATTTTGGCCTGACGGTTCGCACGCAGCTGCCTTTTTCGGTGCATGCGCCCGACGGCGAGCGCCAGTGGATTCACGAGTTCGAGGCGGCGCATCCACAGGCGCAAACCCTGCGCGACGAGCAGCGGGCGGATTATCTGGCCGACATGTTCGCGCTGGTCAGTTCCGGAGGCGCAGAAAACGATTGCCTGAACAGGCTTGTCATCAGCGCGGGTCTGAGTCCGCGTGAGGTCATGCTGGTGCGCACCATCACCCGCTATCTGCTGCAAACGAACCTGCCCTTCAGTGCGCGCTATCTCGAGACCCTGCTCGCCGATCACGCCCGCATCGTGGCCGAGTGTGTGGTCTTGTTCGGCCTGCGTTTCGACCCCGATGGCGAGCGTGATGAACAGCGGCGCGTGGCCGTGATCCAGCAGATCGAAGAGCAATTCGAGTCCGTCAGCAGCCGCGATGCGGATCGGGCCCTGCGTGCATTCTTCGGCGTCATGCTGGCGCTGCTGCGCACCAACTACTATCAACGCGACGCGCAGGGCCAGCCCAAGGACTACGTCAGCATCAAGCTGGACCCGGCGCAGGTGCCGGAGTTGCCACAACCTGTGCCGGCCTTCGAGACCTTCGTCTATGCCCCGGAGGTTGAAGGAGTGCATTTGCGCGGCGGCCTGGTCTCGCGCGGCGGTCTGCGTTGGTCCGATCGGCAGGCGGATTTCCGCACCGAAGTGCTGGGCCTGATGAAAACGCAAATGATCAAGAACGCGGTCATCGTGCCGGTCGGTGCCAAGGGCGGTTTCGTGGTCAAGAACGCGCCCGCCGACGAGGCCCCGGAAGCGGCGCAGGCGCGTGGCACCCGTTGCTACCAGACCTTCCTCCGCGGCCTGCTGGACATTACCGACAATCGTGGTGCGGAGGGCATCGAGCATCCCGAACGGGTGGTGCGCCACGATGGCGACGATCCATACCTGGTGGTGGCGGCGGACAAGGGCACCGCCGGCTTTTCCGATATTGCCAACGCTCTGGCGCGGGAATACGGTTACTGGCTTGACGATGCGTTCGCTTCCGGCGGCTCCGCCGGTTATGACCACAAGGGCATGGGCATTACCGCCCGTGGCGCCTGGGAGTCGGTCGAGCGCCACTTCCGCGAACTGGGGCACGATACGCAAGCGGAGCCGTTCACTGTGGTCGGCATTGGTGACATGGCCGGTGACGTGTTCGGCAACGGCATGTTGTGTTCCGAGCAGATCCGTCTGCTGGCGGCGTTCAACCACATGCATGTTTTCATCGATCCCAACCCTGATCCCGGCGCCACCTTCGCCGAGCGCAAGCGCTTGTTTGAGCTCGGGCGCTCGGCCTGGAGCGATTACGACAGCAGCCTGATTTCCACCGGCGGCGGCATTTACGAGCGCAGTGCCAAGCACATCGAACTGTCCGACGAGGCCATGCAGGCGCTGGGCATCCGCTGTCGGCGGCTGACACCGGAGGAGCTGATCCGCAACTTGCTGCTGGCGCCGGTGGATCTGCTGTGGAATGGCGGCATCGGCACCTATGTCAAGGCCAGCAGCGAGTCGCATGCCGATGTCGGCGATCGCGCCAATGACAGTCTGCGGGTCGACGGCCGCGACCTGCGCTGCCGGGTTGTGGGTGAGGGCGGCAATCTCGGCATGACCCAGGCCGGGCGCATTGAGTTTGCGCTTGCGGGCGGCCATTTGAACACCGACGCGATCGACAACTCCGGCGGCGTCGATTCGTCGGACATGGAAGTCAACATCAAGATCGCACTACGTCCGCTGGAGATGCGCGGCGAACTCGAGCGCGAGCAGCGCAACCGCCTGCTGCATGCCATGACCGAGGACGTTGCCGCCCTGGTGCTGCGCACCAATTACCTGCAGACGCAGCAGATCAGCCTGTTGGCCCGGGACAGCGTCGCGCATTTCGACGAACAGCTCGGGTTCATGCGCACCCTGGAGCGCGCGGATCAGATTGCGCGCGATATCGACGGTCTGCCGAACGAGGATGTGATCGCCGAACGGCGGCGCAACCAGCAGGGCTTGACCCGCCCGGAACTGGCGGTGCTGCTGTCGCACGCCAAGATCGCGCTGCATGCCGCCGTCATCGACAGCGACCTGCCGGATGATCCCGCGCTGGAGCCGCTGCTGCTGGCGAGCTTCCCGCAGGCGCTGCAGGACGACTATGCCGATGCCATTCGCGCGCATGGCCTGCGCCGGGAACTGGTGACCACGCTGATCACCAATCAAATGGTGAATCGCCTGGGCATCGTGCCGGCGCACCGGCTGGCGGCCGACCATGGCGTGGCCTTGGCTGCAATCGTACGCACTTATGTGCTTGCCGATGCCTGGCTGGGCGCGGAAGCCCTGTATCGGGAAGTCGAGGCGCTGGATGACCAGGCAGCCGTGGAGATCCAGTATCCATTGTTGCAGCGCATTGGCGCCCTGGTCATGCATGTCATGAACTGGCAGTTGGCCACGGGGCTTGGCTCAGGCGCGGCCAGCGATCTCATCGAGCGTTATCAGGAGCCGACCCAGCGCCTGCTGGAACAGCTGCCCGGCTATGTCACCGGCGCCTATGCCGAACATTGGCAGCACACTTGTGATGCGGCACTGGCAGGCGGCCTCGCAGAGAGGCTCGCACGGCACATGGCCAGTGTGGCAACCGGTGGCGGCCTGATGGACATGGTGGCGCTGGCACAGAGCCGGCAAATGGACGTCGCCGCGGTTGCCGGCATTTATTTTACGCTGGGTGACGAGCTTGGTCTTGCTTGGCTGCATCAGGCGCTGCTGGCATTGCAGGTGGATGGTTACTGGCCGACCCTGGCCCGCTCCAACCTGCGCGGCGACTGCTTTCGCGTGCACCGGCAGCTGGTGACGCTGGTGCTGGCTGATGGCGCCGATGTGCATGCCTGGCTGGAGCACCATGCCGCCGCGGTCGAAACCGTGCGCAACCGCATCGAAGTGCTGCAGGGCGTGGAAAAGCTCGATTTTGCACATTTGAGCGTGGCGTTGCGCGCATTGTCGCAATTGCGCGACACCTGCACGCAGCAGGATGCTTGATGCAGGCTGTTGCAGATATGGCGGCCCGCTTGCGCCGAGCATAGTGCAAGCGGGCCGAGGGCATCTGTGCACTCGCACACAGCCGGCACTGTGTCGGCCAAGCGCTACAAGGCGAGGTAGTCGCGGCGCAGGTGTTCGTTGCTCAACACTTCGTCGGGATTGCCTTCGTAGACGATCTGGCCGTCGTCCAGGATCGCGGCGCGGTCGGCGATGTCCAGCGCGGCGATGGCATTCTGCTCCACCAGGATGATGGTCAATCCTTCCTGTTTCAGGGTGACCAACGCCTGTTCGATCTCGGCCACAATCTTCGGCGCCAGTCCCTCATACGGCTCGTCCAGCAGCAACAGCGACAAGTCGCGCGCCAGGGCGCGGGCAATGGCCAGCATTTGCTGCTCGCCGCCTGACAGAGTGATGCCCTGCTGCTTGCGGCGCTCGCCAAGGCGCGGGAATTGTTGGTAAATGCGCTCCAGCGTCCAGCCCTTGCTTGGCGCCACCTGGGCCAGGGTCAGATTCTGCTCGACCGTAAGCCCGGGAATAATGCGGCGATCCTCCGGTACCAGCGAGATCCCTGCCCGGGCCGCCATGTGCGTGCGCAGTGGATGCACGGGCTTGCCCTGCAGGTGGATTTCGCCTTGCCGGAGTCGCGGTTCCTTGGCCCGCGCAATGGTGCGCAGGGTGGTGGTCTTGCCGGCGCCGTTGCGCCCCAGCAGGGCGAGGATCTCGTTGTGCTCCAAATGGAACGAAACGCCTTGCAGAATATAGCTCTCGCCATAATAGGCGTGCAGATCGCGGCATTCGAAATAATGGCCGTTGTTGGTGCTCATTCCTTGACTCCCCCCAGGTAGGCATCCTGCACCGCCTGATCGGCGCGCACCTCGTCCGGCATGCCATGGGAGATCACGGTACCCTGGTGCAGCACGGTGATCTCGTCGGCCAGCTCGAACACGACTTTCATGTCATGCTCAATGACGATCTTGGTCATGCCTTTTCGCGCCAGCTTTTTCAGCAGTTCGGTGGTGGTGTGCGTGTCCTGCAGCGACATGCCCGCGGTCGGTTCGTCGAGCAGCAGCAGGCGCGGCTTGTGCGCCAGGCAGATCGCCAGTTCCAGCCGGCGCTTGTCGCCGCGCGACAGATTGAGCGCGTCGCTGTGTGCATGGCTCAGCAGGCCGACCTCGTCCAGTGCCTGTTCGGCCGCCTCGACCTGCTGGGCGCGCTTGCGCGGGTGCTCAAGAAAGTTGATGGCGAAACTGCCGTCACGCGCGGCCAGGGCGGCGATGGTGACGTTTTCCAGCAGCGTCAGCTCGGGGAAGATCTCGGGGCTCTGGAAGACTCGGGCGATGCCGCGCTGGTTGATTTCGTGCGGCGGCTGGCCGAGCAGCGACTGACCATCGAAGGTGATGCTGCCCGAATCAGGCTGAATGACGCCGATCAGCTGATTGAGAAACGTGCTCTTGCCGGCGCCGTTGGGGCCGATGATGCTGTGCACCGTTTTCTCGGTCACGTTCAGACTGACGTTGTTGGTCGCCGTCAGGCCGCCGAAGCGTTTGACCAGATTGTGGACTTCAAGCAATGCCATGGTGCGGCTACTCCGGCTGCGTTGGTGAAACCTGGGACTGCAGGCTGCTCGGAGCCTGCTCCTGTGACCCTTGTGTTTGCTGCGGCTGGGTGGCGATCGGCTGCCTGTCGCGGCGATCGAACAGGCGCCATATGCGGCGGCCGGCGTCCATGACGCCACCGGGCAGGAAGATCACGATGCCCATGAAGATGGCGCCCAGGATCAGATGCCAGAGGCTGGTGATGCCCGACAGCACGTTTTCCAGATAAAGCACGATGCCGGCGCCGATCATGGGCCCGACCAGGGTGCCGAAGCCGCCGATCACGGCCATGATGATGACCTCGCCGGAAGTGGTCCAGTGCAGGCTGCCCACCGGCACATAGGTCTCATGCAGGGTGGCCAGCGTACCGGCCAGGCCGCCGTACAGGCCGCTGATGACGAACGCCATCACCTTGTAACGAAAGACGTTGATGCCGGTATAGGTCAGCCGCGTTTCGTTGGCCTTGATGGCACGCAGGATCAGGCCATAGGGCGAGCGCTGAATGCGCCGCGCCATGTACAGCCCCAGCAGCGCCCAGGCGGCCGCGAATATGTACAAGGCCTGGCCACTGAGCTTGATCTGGCCGAGCAGGTAGGCAGAATGAATGCCAGTCAGACCGTTGTCGCCGCCGGTCCAGGCCTGCAGCGGCGCCAGCGCGGCGAAATAGAACATCTCGGCAAAGGCCAAGGTGAGGATGGCGAAATAAATGCCGTGCCGGCGCAGCGTGACCAGGGCCAGCACGAATGCGAGTGCCGTGACCACGATCACGCCGCAGAGCATGGCCACGAGCGCATGGTTGGTGGCATGCAGCAGATACAGGCCGGCGATGTAGGAGCCGCCGCCCCAGAACGCCGCATGGCCGAAGGACAGGAAACCGGTGAAACCCACCAGGATGTCCAGGCCGAGCGCCAGAATGCCCCAGATGACGATGGTGGTGGCAAGTTCGCGGTAGCCGCCGATCAGCGGCAGAAACCAGGGCAGGCCGAACAGGACGATGGCCGCCACGATGATGAAGGCAAGTTCACGAGTGGGTGTATCTGTTTTGAACCAGCGCATTATTCGTGCACTCCCTTGACACCGAACAGCCCCCGCGGACGCACGGACAGCACGAGCGCGGCGACCAGGTAAATGATCACCTGATTGATGGGCGGATAGATCAGGATGGCGAGGCTGGAGGCAATGCCCATGAGCAGGCCGGCGATGATGGCGCCGCTGATGCTGCCCATGCCGCCAATGACCACCACCAGAAACGACGGCACCAGCACATCCATGCCGATGCCCGGATAGACGGCACTGGTGGGGCCGCCGATGACGCCGGCAATGCCAGCCAGCAGCGCACCAAAACCGAACACGACGGTGAAGCGGCTGGTGATGTTGATGCCGAGAAAGCGCAGCGTTTCCGGATCACGCATGCCGGCGCGAATGACCAGGCCAAAGCGGGTATAGCGCAGGAACAGATACAGCACCAGCACGATGGCTGCGGTCACGCCGATGATCATCAGGCGCCAGGGCGGGTAGAAGCCGATGCCAATGTCCACCGGGATCAGGGCCCATAGGGGCGGCTGAAACGCTTGCGCGCTGCCGCCATACAGCCAGCGCAGGACTTCCTGGACCACCAGCGCCAGACCGAAGGTGACCAGGATCTGGTCGGTGACCGGCCGGTTGTAAAAATAACGGATCAGGCCGCGCTCCAGGATCATGCCGAGCACGAACAGCACCGTTGGCACGACGATGATCACCAGCCACCAGCCGACGTGGGATGCCAGCACCCAGCTCAGGTAGGCCGCGATCATGTACAGCGCGCCGTGAGCAAAGTTGGCAATGCCGAGGGTGCCGAAAATCAGTGTCAGCCCAAGCGCAATCAGGACATAGATTGCACCCAGCTGCAGGCCGGTCACCAATTGTAATGCGAGTTCCGCCACCGCAATAACCTTGATTAACAGGAGTTGTTACAGCAGTACCCGCCGCGGCAAGAGGCCTTGGCGGGTACCGGCTTGTTGCTGCAGAAAGTGAATCAGGCCGGGATGTATGGGCCCAATTCGCCGCCGAGCAGGTCACAGTCGTACATGACCTCGTCGCGCGGCACCTGGCGCACGATTTCGAACTGATCGAACTCGTGTTGCTGTTCGTCAGTAGCCTTGGCGCGTACCACCAGCACATCGTGGAAGGCCTGGTGGTCACAGCCGCGATAGTACAGCTCCCCCGGGCCAACGCCTTCGACGCGGTGGTCTTCCAGCGCCTTGATCATGTCCGGCGGATAGAATGAACCGGCCCGCTCCGCGGCATCGGAAAACAGCATCATCTGCACGTAGCAGGTTTGTGCCGCCTGCGATGGCGGGCGATCGTATTTTTCCATGAATGCCTTGGTGAAGGCCTGCGAGCCGGGATCTTCCAGGGTGTGATACCAGTTAATGGTGGTCAGCACACCGGCGGCCGCATCGCCGGCACCGCGGGCCACCAGCGCACTGAACATGGGGCAGGCGACCTCGACCTTCTTGCCGTTCTTTTCCAGATCGCGGATGCGAAAGCGTGCCGCCTGTGCCATCGAGTTGGCGGCATCCTGACCGTAGTGGTTGAGCACCAGCACATCGGCATCGCTGTTCAGGAATGCAGTCAGGTACTGGCTGTAATCCTTCTCGCCCAGCGGTGTGTAAATGTTGTCGACTGTGGTCCAGCCTTCCTTCTCGGTGAACTCCTGCATCGAAGCCTGCTGGCTGTGGCCCCAGCTGTAATCCGCGGTCAGATGGAAGGCACGGCGATCGGAGCCAAACTCCTTGGCCAGCACAGGCGACAGTGCCATGCCGGTCTGATAATCGTGGAAGAAATGGCGGAAGCCATAGCGACGGCGATCCTTGCCCGTGGTCCAGCTGGAATGAGTCAGTGCGGTCATGCAGATGACGCCTTTTTCCTGGCCCAGCTCCTGCTGGGCAATGGCCACGGATGACGACGCGCCGCCGCCGAAGACGATCACGCCGTCGCGCTCGATCATGCGTCGGGCGGTCTTGCGCGCCACGTCCGGGTCGGTCGCGGAGTCGCCGGTGACATAGGTGACTTCCTTGCCCAGCACGCCGTTGCCCTTGAGCGATGTCGGGTTCATGGTGTCAACCATGCCGCCGCCGTTGTTCAAATGCTCCACCGCGAGCTTGTAGGCGCGCATCTCATCCTCGCCCTCGGTGGAATAGGAGCCGGTCAGCCCGGGCGCAAAGCCGTATACGACCTTGTCGCCCTTGACCGGATAGTTGCCGATCGGCTGCTTGTCTTCGGCGAAGGCCGGTGCCAACACGCCGAAGCCGGGGCCGGCGCCCATGGCATAGAGGCCGGCGGCCGTGCCGGCGGTGGCCTTGAGAAAACCGCGGCGATCGATCTGGCTGCGGGGCTGTGATGGTTTCTGGTCTTTTTTGCTCATGAAAGGAATCTCCTCCGAAAATTCAGGAAGCGCTCCGGGCAAATGGCACACCGGGGCGCACGCCATGTATAAGTAACAGAGAGCCGACAAGTGCGGCTATACGACCTTAGGCGTAACGAGCTCTTGCCAGTGTCGCTGGCTGCTTGGAAATGCTGGCCCGCAAGGTTCAGGCGCACGGTACGGTCGCCCCCCGGCAGCCGGCAGTGGCCGCGCCAGAGGCATGCATGGCCGCGGCGCGCAGGCTCCTGGCGCCGGCAGCGCGGGTATTTTATTCGCCGAACAATTGCCGGCGCAGCTGCAGCTTGCTGAATTTGCCGGTGGCGGTCAGCGGGATGGCATCGACGAATACATAGTCGTCCGGCAGCATCCACTTTGGCAGTTTGTCGCGCAGGAACTCGTTGATGTCGTCGCCGCTGGCATGCTGCCCCGACTTGAGCACGATCGCGGCCAGCGGCCGTTCGCCCCATTTGTCATCAGCCTTGGCGATGACTGCTGCCTCAGCGACAGCCGCGTGGCCCATGATCAGGTTTTCCAGCTGCACCGATGAAATCCATTCGCCGCCGGACTTGATCACGTCCTTGGTGCGGTCGGTGATGTTGACGTAGCCGTCGGCATCCATGGTGGCGATGTCGCCGGTGCGCAGCCAGCCATCGGCGGTGAACTTGTCGGCGCCCTGGCCGCCGAAATAAGCGCCGGTGATCCACGGCCCGCGCACCTGGATTTCGCCCATGTCCGCGCCGTTCCAGGGCAGCTCCCGGTTGTCGTCGTCCGCGATGCGCATATCCACCAGCGGCGGGGCGATGCCAACCGTGGCGCGGATGGCAAGCTGCTCTTCGGCCGAGCGCTGGCGTATGTGCGGGCGCAATTGGGCGACGCTTGCCAGCGGTGAAGTCTCGGTCATGCCCCAGGCGTGGACCACGGTGAGGCCGTGCTTGTCGAAGGCCGTGAACATCCAGGGCGGCGCGGCCGAGCCGCCCACAACCATGCGCATCGACTGCAGCGCCCAGCGTTCGGGCTCGGCGTTGAGCGCCTCCAGAATGCCCATCCAAATGGTCGGTACACCAGCGGCCATGGTGACGTTTTCCTGCGCGCACAGATCGAGCAGGTTGATCGCATCCAGATGCGGCCCCGGATGCACCTGTTTCGCGCCGACCATGGTGGCGGCATAAGGCGTGCCCCAGGCATTGACGTGGAACATCGGCACCACCGGCAGTACACAGTCGTTGTACGACAGCCCCAGGCCATCGGGCAGGGCGGCTCCCAGCGCATGCAGCCAGGTGGAGCGGTGCGAATACACCACCCCCTTGGGCCGGCCGGTGGTGCCGGAGCTGTAGCACATGCCGCAGGGGTCGGTTTCCTGCTTGGCCGGGTATTCGAAGTGACGGTCGTCGGCAAGAAAATCCTCGTAATTGATCATGTTTGCCGGCAGCGCCTGCCCGGCCAGCGGCACGACGATGATTTTGTCCAGGTCGACCTGGTCGGCAAACTTGTCCAGCAGCGGCAGCAGTACGTCGTCGATGATCAGGAAGCGGTCTTTGGCGTGCCGCATGATCCAGGCGATGTCGTCCGCTGGCAGGCGAAT
>DATGUT010000001.1:0-7942 GCA_035301185.1 Salinisphaeraceae bacterium | reverse complement strand
TGGCTGTTCCATGATCTTTAGACCGATAAAACCATGACCGCAACCATCCTGCTCATGCCGGGCGATGGCGTCGGCCCGGAAATTTGTGATGTGACAGTGCGCGTGCTGGAGACGCTGCAAGAAGCCCATGGCCTTGATGTTGTGTTGCAGGAGGCCCTGGTCGGCGGCGCCGCCATCGACGCTGCAGGCGAGCCCTTGCCGGAGGCCTCGCTTGCCGCCGCGCAGGCCGCCGATGCCATCCTGTTCGGTGCCATTGGCGGGCCCAAATGGGATGCCCAGCCACGCCACAAGCGCCCGGAAAGCGGCCTGCTGCGCTTGCGTGCCGAACTCGACCTGTTTGCCAACCTGCGCCCGGCGCTGCTGTATCCACAGCTGGCGCATGCTTCATCGCTGCGCGAGTCATTGGTGGCCGGGCTCGACCTCATGATCGTGCGCGAGCTGACCGGCGGCATTTACTTTGGCCGGCCCAGCGGCACCACCCGCAACGATGCCGGTGTGCGCGAAGGCTACAACACCATGCGCTACAGCGAAGCCGAGATCAGGCGCATCGGCCGCGTGGCGTTCACCATCGCCCGTGCCCGCGGCAAGCACCTGACCAGCGTCGACAAGGCCAACGTGCTGGATACTTCACAATTATGGCGTGAAGTGATGAATGATCTGGCCAGCGATCACCCAGACGTGACGCTGGCGCACATGTACGTCGACAACGCCGCCATGCAGTTGGTGCGCGCGCCCAAGCAATTCGACACGGTGGTGACCGGCAACCTGTTCGGCGACATCCTCTCCGATGCCGCGGCCATGCTGACCGGTTCCATCGGCATGCTGCCGTCGGCCTCGCTGGATGCCGCCAACAAGGGCCTGTACGAGCCCGTGCATGGCAGCGCGCCGGATATCGCCGGCCAGGATGTCGTCAATCCGCTGGCCATGATCCTGTCGCTGGCGATGCTGCTGCGCCACACGCTGGAGCGCGGTGATCTTGCCGAGGCAGTCGAAACAGCGGTGGGCCAGGTGCTGGATCGCGGCCTGCGCACCCGCGACATCATGGCCGAGGGCGACACCCTGGTCGGTACCCGCGCCATGGGGGATGCGGTCGTCGATATGTTAAAATGATGGCTTAACTTCTCATCGAAATCCCTAATCCATGGCCAAGAAATACGATGTCGCCATCGCCGGCGCCACCGGCGCCGTTGGCGAAACCCTGCTCAGCATCCTGCAGCAGCGCCAGTTCCCGATCCGCAACATTTACCCGCTTGCCAGCGAACGCTCGGCCGGCAAGAAGATTCGCTTCAACGGCAACGAAGTGACGGTGCAGAACCTGGCCGACTTTGATTTCAGCCAGGTGCAGGTCGGGCTGTTTTCGGCCGGCGGCTCGATCTCGGCCGAACATGCGCCGCGCGCCGCAGAGGCTGGCTGTGTCGTGATCGACAACACCTCGCATTTCCGCCAGGCCGAACAGGTGCCGCTGGTCGTGCCCGAAGTCAATGCCGCGCGCATCGCCGATTACTCCCAGCGCGGCATCATCGCCAACCCGAACTGCTCCACCACGCAAATGGTCGTGGCGCTGAAGCCGCTCTACGACGCGGTGGGCATCGAACGCATCAATGTCGCCACTTACCAGGCGGTCTCCGGTTCCGGCGCCTCGGCGATTCGCGAACTGGCCGACCAGACGGCGCGCCTGCTCAATGGCCGCGAGATCGAGCCCCCGCAAAGCTATCCCAAGCAGATCGCTTTCAACGTGTTGCCGCACATTGACGTGTTCATGGACAACGGCTACACCAAGGAAGAGATGAAAATGGTGTGGGAGACGCGCAAGATTCTTGGCGACGACAGCATCCCGATCAATCCCACGGCGGCGCGCGTGCCGGTGTTCTACGGCCATTCCGAGGCGGTGCATGTGGAAACCCGGGACAAGCTGACGGCCGAGCAGGCGCGCGAATTGCTGGCGCAGGCACCAGGCATTACCGTGCTCGATCGGCGCGAGGATGGCGGCTATGCCACCGCGGTCACCGAAGCGGCCAACACTGATGGCGTTTTCGTCAGCCGCATCCGCGAGGATTTATCCCATGAGCGCGGCCTCAATTTCTGGGTGGTATCGGATAATGTGCGCAAGGGTGCGGCCCTGAACAGCATCCAGATCGCGGAACACTTGGTTCGGGACTACCTGTGAGCCGCGGCTGAGCGCCTGGCACCTGCCGGGTCAGCTGCACTGGCCACAGGCCGATGGTCGCCAAGAGGTGGATTCAGGTATCATGCGCCGAGCCCTGTGGGCATTCGAAGAAACACCATTACAAGCTGTTTTGGGGGACAAAATGATTCAGGCAAGGCCATATTACCTGCTGCTGGTTGCATGCATGCTGCTGTATCCATATCCGACAGTTGCGCTTACCCTCGGCGCATTGCAGCAGGGCTCGAAGCTGGGCGAGCCGCTCGAGGCCTTCATTACCGTATGGCCCGATGCCTCCATGGTCGACGAGCCGCTGTATGTGCAGATTGGCGACGCCGCCGCTTATCAGCGCTTTGGCCTGACCCGCAGCAACGCCATCGATTTGATGACCATCGTGCCCAGTCGCTATAGCGCCGGCATGAACAAAGTCGTGCTGCGGGTGTCGTCGAGCGAGCCGATTGACACGCCTCTGCTGGAATTGTTGGTCGTGGCGCAGACCGAGAGCAGCAAGGCCGTGCGCACCTACAGTGTTCTGCTGGATCCGGCGGAACCAGTGGCAACACCCGAAGTTTATCGTCCGGTACGCCGTGGCGACACGTTGTGGGCTATAGCCGAAACCTTGAAGGAGCCGGGTGTGACCACGCAACAAATGGTGGCTGCCCTTTATGATCACAACCCCGACGCTTTTGAAGATGGCAGCATAAATCGCATGCGCGTGGGCAGCGAATTGACCATTCCAACTGCCGAACAGGTGCAGGCAATCAGCCATGAAGAAGGGCTTTGGCTGGTACGCCAATCTGATCGCGAGCGACAGCGCCTTGCGGCGGCTCGCGCGCGTGCTCGCGCCGCCAGCGAAGCCGCGGAAGAGCCGCCTGCAGAGCAGTCGCAGGCGGCGGATGAGCAGCGCGCAGCCGGCGGCCGCCTGCGTCTGGAGCCGGTCGCAAGCGACGAAACAGTGCCGAGCCCACGGGCTGATGAGGACGTGTCGGCACCTGTCGAATCCGATGCACAGCCGGAGCGCGAGCAACCTGCGCTGGGTGCCGAGGAGGCGGCCGGCGTCGCGGATGATGCGGCAGCAGATGACAGCTCCGGCGGCCTGATAATGCCGCAGCTGCAGCAAATCGGGCGCCTGGTGGATGCGCCGACGGAGTTCCCTGCACCCGCCGGGCTTGCTCCCGCCGAGACGGAAGTGATCACGAAGCCGCACGAACAGCACCTGCAGGGCTTGGAACTGGTCGTGGGTTTTGACTACAAACCAGGCAATGCGCCTTTCCGGGCGGAGATTGTCGAGCTGCCGCAGGCCAAATAAGGCCAGATCGAAGTGTAGCGTGCGCTGGGCAGCGGCTATCGAATATGACGGGACGGCCTACCATGGCTGGCAAAGCCAGGCTCATGCCAGCAACATCCAGGATGAGCTGGAACGGGCTTTGAGCCTGGTGGCAGACCAGCCGGTCCGGGTCGCTGCCAGCGGGCGCACGGATGCCGGTGTGCATGCCGAAGCCCAGGTAGTGCATTTCGACAGCACCGCCATGCGCAGCGCGCGCGCTTGGCTGCTGGGCGGCAATCGTTATTTGCCTGATGATATAGCGATGCAGTGGATCACGCCGGTGAACGAGGCTTTCCATGCCCGTTATACGGCATTGGCGCGCGATTACCGCTATTGGATCGTCGATTCACCGGCGCCGACCGCGCTGTGGCGCAATCGCGCCCACCACAGTCACTACCCGCTGGATGCACAAGCCATGCACGAGGCTGCCCAGGCGTTGCTGGGCGAGCATGACTTCAGCGCCTTTCGTGCCGCCGCCTGCCAGTCGAGAACGCCGTGGCGCAACGTCCACAGCATCGCCGTGCGCCGCAGCGGCCACTGGTTGTGCATTGACGTGCGTGCCAATGCATTCCTGCATCACATGGTGCGCAACATCGTTGGCAGCCTGCTGCTGGTGGGCGACGGCCGGCGGGCGCCGTCCTGGCTGGCGCAGGTGCTGGCCACGGGCGAGCGGCGCCAGGCAGGCATGACCGCGCCCGCAAGAGGCTTGAGCCTGCGGCGCGTGCTGTATCCAGAGCACTTCGGCATCCCGCCCGCGACGCCACTGCCGGTTACAAGGTAAAATAGGGCGTCATGCAACGGGTACGGGTTAAAATCTGCGGGCTTTGTTCTGCCGCCGAGGCCAGGGCGGCTGCTTACGCCGGTGCCGATGCCATCGGCCTGGTGTTTTATGCAGCGAGTGCGCGCAAGGTTTCCGTGCAACAGGCGCGCGCCATCAGCGCAGCAGTGCCACCATTCGTCAGCCGGGTCGCGTTATTCCTGGATGCGCCGGCAGAAGAGGTGGCCCAAGTCGTGGCAGAGTTGCGTCCCGACATGCTGCAATTCCATGGCCGCGAGCCGGCGGCTTTTTGCCGCCAGTTCGGGGTGCCGTACATCAAGGCGGTGCCCATGGGCGACAATGACATCGTGCTCGCCGACTGGGCCGCGAGTTATCACGATGCCGGTGCCTTACTGCTCGATGCCCACCGCGCCGGTGCGGCTGGCGGCCAGGGCAAACGCTTTGGCTGGGATGGGGCCACCGCCATGCCGGACAAACCGATTATCATAGCTGGTGGCTTGTCGGCGGCAAACGTGCACAGCGCCATCGAACATTTTTCCCCGTATGCGGTTGACGTCAGCAGCGGCGTGGAATCGGCACCGGGAGTCAAGGATCACGCGCGCATGGAGGCCTTCATGCGCGCGATCAATAACGCAGGATCAGCATGACAGCACATACAGACAGCAGCGTTGGCCAGCATCAGCAATTGCCGGACAGCCGCGGCCATTTCGGCCCCTACGGTGGGCGCTATGTGGCCGAGACCCTGATGGCGCCGCTCGAAGAGCTCAGCGCGGCTTATGCGGCGGCGCGCCAGGACCCGGAGTTCAATGCAGCCATCGATCGCGACCTGGCGGATTACGTCGGCCGCCCGAGCCCGATTTATCATGCCGAGCGCTTGTCGCGCAACATCGGCGGCGCCCAGATCTGGCTCAAGCGCGAAGACCTGAACCACACCGGCGCGCACAAGATCAACAACACGGTCGGCCAGGCGCTGTTGGCCCAGCGCATGGGTAAGACCCGGGTGATCGCCGAAACCGGCGCCGGCCAGCACGGCGTGGCCACCGCTACGGTTGCTGCGCGCCTGGGCATGCAATGCCTGGTCTACATGGGCAGCGAGGACATGCGCCGCCAGGCCACCAACGTCTATCGCATGCGCCTGCTGGGCGCCGAAGTGCAAGGAGTGGATTCCGGCTCGCGCACGCTGAAGGATGCCATGAACGAGGCCATGCGCGACTGGGTGGCCAATGTCGACGATACCTTCTACATCATCGGCACGGTGGCCGGGCCGCATCCGTATCCGGCCATGGTGCGCGACTTCCAGGCCGTGATCGGGCGCGAGGCGCGCCGGCAAATGCTGGAACGCCGCGCGGCGCTGCCGGATGCGCTGGTTGCCTGCATCGGCGGCGGCTCCAATGCCATCGGCCTGTTCCACGCTTTTCTGGATGATCGGGACGTGGCCATCTACGGCGTGGAGGCCGCCGGGCGTGGCCTCGACAGCGGCGAGCACGCGGCGCCGCTCGCGGCCGGCAGCTCCGGCGTGCTGCACGGCAATCGCACCTACATTATGCAGGATGCCAATGGCCAGGTGCTGCCGACGCACTCGGTGTCCGCCGGGCTCGATTATCCGGGGGTCGGCCCTGAGCACTCTTGGCTCAAGGACAGCGGCCGCGTCGACTATGTCGATGCCAGCGACGATGAAGCCGTCGCCGCCTTCCTGGAACTGACCCAGGTGGAAGGCATCATGCCGGCGCTGGAGTCGGCCCATGCGCTCGCCTATACGCGCAAGCTGGCCGCTACCATGCGCCCTGATCAGCATATTCTGGTCTGCCTTTCCGGGCGCGGCGACAAGGACATGGCCAGCGTGGCCGAAGCCACCGGAGAACCACTGTGACGCGCATCAGCAAATGTCTTGCCGCTACCCGCGAAGCCGGGCGCACGGCCCTGATTCCGTACATTACCGCGGGTGATCCAAACCCCAACGCTACCGTGGACATCATGCACGCGCTGGTTGCGGGCGGCGCCGACATCATCGAGCTCGGCGTGCCATTCTCCGACCCCATGGCGGATGGCCCGGTGATCCAGGCCGCCTGCGAACGGGCGCTGGCGCATGGCACCAGCCTGGCGGATGTGCTCGCCATGGTGCGCGAGTTCCGCCGCAGCAATGACGACACGGCCGTGGTCCTGATGGGCTACCTCAATCCGATCGATCGCTTCGGCTTCGAGGCATTTGGCCGCGCGGCTCGAGACGCTGGCGTTGACGGCGTGCTCGCGGTTGATCTGAGTGCGGAAGAGGCGCCAGATGTGTTGCCTGCACTGACCGCCGGCGAACTGGATGCCATCAGCCTGATCGCGCCGACCACCAGCGACGAGCGCATGGCGCGCATCTGTGCCCAAAGCTCGGGCTTCATCTACTATGTGTCGCTCAAGGGCGTTACCGGCGCCGATCGCATCGAGGTTGATGCGCTGGCCGCGCAGGTGGCACGCATCCGCCACCATACCGAGCTGCCAATTGCCGTTGGCTTCGGCGTGCGCACCCCAGCGATCGCCGCGGCGGTGGCGCGCGCGGCCGATGCAGTGGTTGCCGGCAGCGTGCTGGTGCGGGAAATCGAACGCCTGGCTGGCGACCACGCGGCGATGCTGGCCAGGGTCACCGAAACGCTGGCGGCGATGCGCAGGGCCATGGACGAGACATCGAGTACAGGAGAGGTTGACGCATGAGCTGGTTGCAGAAAATCATGCCGTCGCGAATGAGCGGCGATCCAGCAGGCAAGAAGGCGGTCGCGGAAGGCGTCTGGACCAAATGCAATAGCTGCGGCGCTGTTCTCTATCGCGTGGAGATGGAGCGTGCACTGCAAGTGTGCCCGAAATGCGACGCTCACCAGCGCCTGTCAGCGCGCACCCGCCTGGAGGTGTTCCTGGACGCGGAGCCGCGCGAAGAGTTGAGCGCGCACCTGGAGCCCCTTGATCCGCTCAAGTTTCGCGACAGCCGCAAGTATCGCGAGCGTCTGAACCAGGCGCAGAAAGAGTCCGGCGAGCGCGAGGCCATCATCGTCATGCGCGGCGAACTCAAGTCGCTGCCGGTCGTTGCCGCGGCGCTGGATTTCAATTTCATGGGCGGTTCGATGGGCAGCGTCGTGGGCCAAGCCATCGTCGAAGCGATCGATGCCTGCATCGCGCACTCCGTGCCACTGGTCATCTTCTCCGCCAGCGGCGGCGCACGCATGCAGGAGGGGTTGTTCTCGCTCATGCAAATGGGCAAGACCAGCGTTGCCTTGACCCGCATGGCAGACCAGGGGCTGCCTTTTGTTTCCGTCTTGACCAACCCGACCATGGGTGGCGTCGCTGCAAGTTACGCCATGCTGGGCGACCTGAACATTGCCGAACCTGGCGCCCGGGTCGGCTTCGCCGGTCCGCGTGTGATTGAGCAGACGGTACAGCAGACGCTGCCGGAGAACTTTCAACGCAGCGAGTTCCTGCTTGAGCATGGCGCCATCGATATGATTGTCCATCGCCACGACTTGCGCGACCAGCTTCATCGCATCCTCGCCATCCTGAGCCATTTACCGGCCGTCGCTGCGGAGGCGGTCGATGAACAGGATGCAGCTCAGGCCGCAGATGCTGCCGAGGAAGAAGCGGCGCTGGAAACTGCCGCTCCCACCAAGACCCCCGAATCATCCCATGCCACAGATGAGGA